>CAZCDP010000255.1:0-1511 GCA_964497675.1 uncultured Candidatus Epulonipiscium sp. | reverse complement strand
TAAAAATTAAAAAAGTGTTGACAAAATTTAAAATCGCTCCTATAATGGTATTGTTAGGCATAATTAATTGCCTAATGCATATATTAACTATACCCCTTGCGGGTCAAATAAAAAATGCTATACCCTTTGCGGGTGACAAACAGCGAGCGTTAATGCTCGCTGTTTTGTCTTTTAAAGGTGTCTTTAGACGCGGAAATAATCCCCCGGTTCTACCGGGGGAAGATAAAAGCTTCAGCAAAGAAAAAAGGGCGAGCTTTAAGCAAGCCCAAAAGTGTTGAAAAGCAATTAAACCTCCAAGTATAATGGTAGTGGTTTGGCGACCGCATTACCGAAATACAAGGAGGAATAATTAACATGAAAGATAAAAATGAAATCAAAAGCTTGTCACATTCAAAGTACAGATGTCAGTACCATATAGTCTTTGCACCAAAGTACAGACGCAAAGAAATATATGGAAAAATCAAAAAAGATATCGGAGAGATATTGAGGAAATTGTGCACGCAAAAAGGCGTGGAAATAATAGAGGCAGAAGCATGTGTAGACCACATTCATATGTTGGTGAGCATACCTCCATATTTAAGTATAGCACAATTCATGGGATATCTCAAAGGAAAAAGTAGCTTAATGATTTTCGACCGACATGCAAACTTAAAATATAAGTATGGCGCAAGAAGTTTTTGGTGTCGTGGATATTATGTAGATACAGTCGGTCGAAACAAAAAGGTAATAGCGGAATATATAAGAACACAGTTAGAAGAAGATTTTGCTTCAGACCAACTGACACTTAAAGAATATACAGACCCGTTTACGGGTAACAAGAATAAGTAGGCATAAAAAAGACAGCCGCACGTGAGCGGCTGCCTGAAGCAGTAATGCGGTGTCAAACTTTCAGAGCCCCTTTTAGGGGCTCAGCCAGTAGGCGCCCCTTACAGGGGCTTGTGCAAACCACTAGTTCACTAGTGGTTTTGATTTATGTTTAAATTACTATGATTTTTGGTGGGGAATAGTTATTGGGTAAGTCAGTTCCAAATGATTTTGTTATTTAATATCCCTCACCAGTAACTTTCCATTTTCCATCTATGAAACGCAGGGTAATAGAGCGGTTAGGTTCTTGTACGACACCATCCTTTTCCACGCAAGCCCAATATACGATTTTATTTGTACTTTGGCTTTTAATTTCCAGAGAAACCAGTTCAAATACTGTATTAGAGTAATAAGCTTTGGCAATGTTTTCTGCCGCTTGCGTATTGCTTTGCTCATTTGGGGCTGAAGTGGACTCGGAATGGTTTGTACTTTCCCCAGCAAAGTATGACTCTAAAACCTGCGGGGCATCTTCGCCCTGATAATATAAAATTTCACGTGGAATAGCCTTACTGTCGGGTCTGTTTACAAAATCATCCTTGTAATTGATTTCATAATTATCAAAAGTTGCGTGAAATTTACCATTATCCTGCAAAGAAACGGTAATCGCTTTTGTCGTTGTTTTGCCATTGAAGAAAGAGATTTCCATT
>CAZCDP010000254.1:0-1550 GCA_964497675.1 uncultured Candidatus Epulonipiscium sp. | reverse complement strand
TTTTACCAGCATTTGTTCCCAATGGAACAAAATCTTCAAAGTAATTTGTTGTGACTTTCTCAGGCTCATATTTTAATGCAGCTTTGTATAAAAGCTGTTCTATAGAAAGTTTATACTTTGCGGCTTTCTTTGACAGGTAATTCATTTCAGAGGTGCAAAAATATACAGGTATTTCTTGAGGAATATCCCTTACTCTTGAACCTGCGTATCCCGCATACCCGGAATCCGCAACTTCAAGCTTTGGATCTTTAATCACATATTCATTTATAAGGTGAACTTTGTTGTCGATGAGTGTCTCGTAAGGAACCTGGTACATTCGCGAAAGCTTTCGGACTAATTCCACAGAAGGTTCAATCTCTCCGGATTCGTATTTTATGTACGACTGTCGTGAGATTCCAAGCTCTTTTGCCACAGTACCCTGGGAGAAAAAATGCTCTTCCCGTAATTGTCTTAAGATTTCTTTCATGATTTTAATGTAGGGGGAATTTTCTTTAAAGTCAAGAGGAATTTACAAATGTAATGATAAATTTACATAAATAATTATTTATTCTGTAAATCTGAAATTAATAATTGTAAGGCATAATGTTGTCGTTTTCCCAGTTTGAAATGCTCTGCTTAGTTACTCCAAGTGCTTTAACCATGCTCTGGAATTCCTGAAGGCTTTTTTTATGGACGGTAGAAAGCTAGTGTGGTATAATAAATAAAACAGTACTCTGCTCCCTCGATGGTAATCGGGGGGGGTACTTATGTATAGTGTGTTACAGAATGTAGTGCACGAAGGAGCTTGGTATGAAAAAATCTAATTTAGTTAAGGCATTTACAGTAATGGCTATTATGGCTGCAGGTGCCTTTTTTGTTGGCTGTGCAGATCCGTCTAGCGCAGGTGGAAGCACTGGCGGAAGCACTGGCGAAAGCACTGGCGGAAGCACAGGTGGAAGTGAAATTCTTGGAACAAAGGCACCAGGTGTCGCAAAAGCCGTAGGTGACATTGTGTTCAATGACGGAAGTGCCACACCTTATACTGCTGAACTTACTCTTTCAGATGAACAGAAGGCTGCGGCAATTGCAGTTATCTTTAAGGTAGATGGTGGAAAAACTTTAGGTGTAGGCTTAAAACACAACAGAAGTGGTCTAGCATGGTGTACAAGTGATGCAAAGGCATACAATACAAACATTAAAACAATCCAGTGTCCTGCAAGTGGAGCTGCAGGTAACCTTACTTTTACAGGTGACACAGACGGAAGTGATAACCTTGAACAGATAGCATCATTTTTGACAACGGCAGGACTGGAAAACGATACTACAGATGCATCAAAATACCCAGCATTCTACTTTGCAAAGAACTATAAAAATACAGCAACAAATCTTGGGGCTGCATACGAAAACGGCTGGTATTTACCAACAGTAGCAGAATTGTTTGATATCTGGAAGGTAAAAGCAACAGTAGATGCAGCAAGTAGTCTTTGTGGAGGAAGTCAGTTTGGTGATAGCTACTACTGGTCGTCGTCCCAGTACGCTTCCAACGATAATAACGCATACAAACTCAATTT
>CAZCDP010000253.1:0-1559 GCA_964497675.1 uncultured Candidatus Epulonipiscium sp. | reverse complement strand
GTTTGGGCATCTTTTTGACAATATGTCCCATTGGCGTGAACCCCAATATCTCTATGAGGTGGCAACGGGTATGGGAATCAACCTTTATGAATGGAAAATCATTCTTTTGTCTATTCTGATTTTAATGGTTTCGGAAATCATCAGCGGTAAAAAATCTGTATTTGCCTTTTGGGAAACGAAGCCTTATGTTTTCAGACTGGTTTTTTATGTGCTTATAGGTGTATGGGTACTGACAGCGGGGGTATATTATAATGCGGGAGAATTCATTTATTTCCAATTTTAAATTCATGTTGCGGCTCCTAGTTTTTTGTGGCTGTGTGGTGCTCATTTTTCAGCAGGTGGGTGGGGCGTACAAGGAAGCGG
This sequence comes from uncultured Candidatus Epulonipiscium sp., assembly GCA_964497675.1. Classification (GTDB taxonomy): domain Bacteria; phylum Bacillota; class Clostridia; order Lachnospirales; family Anaerotignaceae; genus CAZCDP01. The sequence continues at coordinate 1,196 of CAZCDP010000253.1, read as the reverse complement.
CAGGGCATAATGTGATTAATGGATTTACAAAAAAACGATTTGAGGATTTCTATGCTTTGCAAAAAAATAGTCTGGATATGGTGTTCATCGGGTCGTCCCATGCTTACTGTACCTTTAATCCGGAGAACTTTGATAAAGCATTGGGCATTTCCAGTTTTCAGATGGGCACACCCTTGCAACACGCTGATACCACATACTATGAATTACGGGAGATTTATAACAGCCAGACACCAAAAATAGTGGTTATGGAGTTTTACTGGGATGTATTGGATGATGATTTTGAAATGAAGCAGGCCAATTCTTTTTTTGAGGTGTTGGAAAACGAGGAGCTGAAAAAAGAATATATCAAAGACGTATTTCCTATGGGGGAAAAGGTTAAATACCACCTTCTGCCCATGCGGTTTCAGCAGGATTATTTTGCTTATGAAGCCAATGAAATGGAAAAAGAAGCAGAAGAAAAATATGGTGTGACAAAGAAAAAGGGGGAAACCCAAAAAGGAGAGGAATATTACAAATCCAAGGGTTATGTTTATTGCGATATGGGGATGCTGGAAAGTGAATACCAGGAAACTAACCAGTTTCGGGAATTGGACGGGAAGGAATGGAAATTTAGCGAAAAGCAGAAGAAATATGTTAGAAAAATTGCTGCCCTTTGCCGAGAAAAGGGGAGTGAACTGATTTTTGTGACAGCGCCTGTTGCGAACGTTTCCATGGAGTATATTCAGCATTATGAGGAACTCCATGAAGCACTGTCGAAGGTAGCGACGGAAAATGGTGTGCCTTATGTTGACTATAATATGATAAATAAGCAGGAAGAATTGTTGACAAATGCACATTTTCGGGATGACGCCCATCTTAATGACAGTGGCGTGAACATTGTGGATGCCCATTTTTTAAAGTGGCTTAGGGAGCATACGGTTTTTTTGCATGGGCTTGGAAAAGGCTGATAGGTATCCATATTTTTTATTGATTTCGTTTCATAATTATACTATAATGGTAAAAATGTTGCGTTTTAGTAAAGTAGAAAAAATTTAGGATAATAGGTCTTTTGGTCTTGAATTTTGAAAAAAAGGATATACTGGATGATAGACAGGAAAGATTTGGAGGGACAAAGTTATGTCAGATGACAAAAATATGGTCAGTGAAAACGGCGGTTTGAGCGCTACGGGAAACTTTATACATAATTTTATACAGGA
>CAZCDP010000252.1:0-1587 GCA_964497675.1 uncultured Candidatus Epulonipiscium sp. | reverse complement strand
AAGGGCGTTTGGCTGTGGCAGAAAAAATTGTGAAAACAGCGGAAAGCTATGGCATTCCTCGAAAGGAACTGGTCATTGATGTATTGGCTATGACCATTAGTTCGGACAGCACCTCTGCCTTGGAAACTTTGCGGGCATTACGACTTGTGAAGGAAACCCTTGGCATAAAAACCAGCCTTGGGGTATCCAATATTTCCTTTGGCTTGCCCCAGAGAGAGCATATTAATGCCAATTTTTATACCATGGCAATGCAGAACGGATTGGATGCCGCCATTGTAAACCCCAATTCGGAGGGTATGCTGCGTTCCTATTACGCCTACCGCGCGTTGGCGGGGATAGACGAGCAGTGCATGGATTATATTTCCTATTATGGCGGACAAAAAACGTCTGCTGTCGCAAAGGTTGAGGGCGGCAAGGAGGATATTAATTTATGTATGGCTATTGAAGGGGGATTAAAGGAACGGGCAAGAGAAGCGGCGGCAGAAATGGTACAGACTGTAGCTCCTCTCACCATCATCAATGAAGAACTGGTGCCTGCTTTGGATCGTGTGGGAAAAGGCTTTGAAAAGGGTACTATCTTTTTGCCCCAGCTTTTGATGAGTGCCGAAGCGGCGAAGGCCGCTTTTGATTCCATTCGTGTTTTTATGGATCAATCAGGGCAGGTACAAACGAAAAAAGGTAAAATTATTCTGGCAACGGTAAAGGGTGATATTCACGACATCGGAAAAAACATTGTCAAAGTCTTGCTGGAAAATTACAGCTATGATGTCATAGATTTGGGCAAAGACGTTCCCCCTGAGATGATTGTGAAAACAGCTTTGGAACAGGACGTAAAGCTGGTGGGTTTGAGTGCCTTGATGACAACAACCGTAACCAGTATGGAAGAAACCATCCTTGCGTTACGGAAACAAAAACCCGACTGTAAGGTTATGGTGGGTGGTGCGGTACTGACGGAAGAATACGCCGATATGATTGGTGCAGACCATTATTCAGGAGATGCCATGGGTGCTGTTTACTACGCCCAGGAGATTTTTCAGAACTGCGGCTGTTGCTCCTAAACGGTCTTGACAGCTAAAAAATTGTATGCTATCGTAACTTATATTTGGGAATGAAGTACTCCCAAGGCGAAAGCCAAAACCGCTTTGTGTATAAAAGCTGATGACTTCTGCAAGGATAGCAATATCCTTGCAGAGTTGTCGGCTTTTTTTAATTTACAAAAGAACAAAAGAGAGGGGAATAAACGGATGTTAACAAGTTTGGCTATTATTTTTCTATCAGGATTGGCACTTAGTGCTGTTTTTCAAAAATTGCGAATGCCGGGGCTTTTGGGAATGCTTTTGGCAGGGGTATTGTTAAGCCCCCATGCATTTAATCTCTTAGACAGCAGTATTTTGGATCTATCTTCCGACCTGCGGCGTATTGCCCTCGTCATCATACTGACTAGAGCGGGCTTAGGGCTTTCTTTGGGAGAATTGAAAAAGGTGGGACGTCCTGCATTTTTGTTATGCTTTGTACCCGCTTGTTTTGAGATTCTGGGCGTGGTACTTCTTGCACCAAAGTTATTGGGCGTTACAACACTGGAAGCGG
>CAZCDP010000251.1:0-1588 GCA_964497675.1 uncultured Candidatus Epulonipiscium sp. | reverse complement strand
CCGCAGGACGGCCTTTGCCGCAGGAAAAAGGGCTTGACTTGGCACCCCGAAGAAAACGGGGACGTTCGAAGGACGGCTTTTGCCGAAGGCAAAAGTGCTTGACAATGCTTTAACATACAGTACCTATTTAAGACGGCCTGCACCTCAAAAAATAAAGCGTGTCAATAAAATCAACACGCTAAAGGGGGGAGTGACAAGATAAAAAAAGGTTGTCAGCTTCTATTTATGAAAACACTCTATCTGCTTTAGGGGGACAGACAAAGGAGTGTGTTCTATTTTTTTAGAAAGTTTGCGAATTGAGCAAAAAACCATTTTTTTTCGCCGTTGGCAACATTACTTTCTTGTAATGCCAGTATGCTTCCGATTATGGTTATCGCCAGAAAAAGCAAGGCAGTAAAACAAAATAATTTACGTCGGCGTATTTTTTTGGGGGGCGTCTTTATTTTATTTTTTTCCGCATCATTCATATCGACAATTTCCCCATGGAGTACATCCAAAATTTCCAAGTCCTGCTCCTGCATTGCGCTCACTTACATTCACATCCTTTACTGATTGGGTATTGCCTGCGTCGTTTATGGGCTGGGGTGACGCAGGCGGGAAGTTCAAGGGGGCTTCTTATGAACTTCAAAATTAGTATATAAGATAAATATGTATTTTTTATGAACAAATACTTAATAATGCCTTAAAGTTTCTTAAAAAAAAGTCCTGCTGATGAAAAAAGGAACAAGGAAACGGAAAACGTCATAAACTAATAAGAGAGGGGGGAGCATTGTGGGGGTTTATAAGGTGATTCAAGTCAAGATACCAAAAACGGGGGCAAAAAGAAATTTCAGGGTACCAAGGCGGCGAAGAAGATGGCGGCGGAGAAGTCGAAGAATGGATGTGAAAAGGTTATTACTGCTTGTATTGGCAGTTTTGTTGTTATGCAAAGGAGCCGGCTTGTTGTTAGGCAGAAAAGACGAAAAAACTGAGAGAGTGCAATGGGAAAAACAGTTGCAGACAAGAGAGGAAGAATACCCCCAAAGGCGAAAGGGGATTTTTTTTAAGGATGTCATGCCTTTTTACGGAGGATAGGGAAAGATAGGCTGGAGTCGGGGTAATGCTTTGACTTTACGCTATTTTTTGTGATATAATGAATTATTATTTGTAAGATACTAAGGAGGAACAGAAAACATGTCTTCAAACAGACAGGCGAATATTCGGAATTTTTGTATTGTTGCCCATATCGACCATGGCAAGTCCACTTTGGCGGACAGGCTTATCCAAAAAACAGGGCTTTTGACGGAGCGTGAAATGCAGGCGCAGATTTTGGATAATATGGATTTGGAAAGGGAAAGAGGTATAACGATTAAAGCACAGGCTGTGCGTTTAGTATATAAGGCACAGGACGGAGAGGAGTATGTATTTAACCTCATTGACACACCGGGCCATGTGGATTTTAACTATGAGGTTTCCAGAAGTTTGGCGGCTTGTGAGGGAGCTATCCTAATTGTGGATGCTGCCCAAGGCATTGAAGCCCAGACCCTTGCCAATGTATATCTTGCATTGGACAATAACCTGGAAATTCTACCTGTTATCAATAAAATTG
>CAZCDP010000250.1:0-1591 GCA_964497675.1 uncultured Candidatus Epulonipiscium sp. | reverse complement strand
CCTTCAATACAAACCTTCATTTTTGTTGCCCCCTTTTCTTAACTATCCTTTTCTGTTTGCCCAAAACCTTTTTGTGATTGCCTTTTCCTCCAAAACCTCCTATACTCAAACCATCAGCACTGCCATGCTGAAATAAACAGAAAGGAGATTTATCTATGGAAAATATTTTTGATAAGATCTGTCCATTAACAAAAGAAAAATGCAATCCAAACTGTACTTGGATACGTCTAAAATCCCAAAATCAATGGGATTGTCTATTATCATTTATTGCCAATGGAATAAAGCCAATCAATTAACTACATAACAACCTTTCTTTCAATAGAAAAAGCATCAGCAGGCTTTATCCAATCCCGAAGGTGAATTTTTAAAATTACAGATTCGCCTTCTTTTAATTCATTCGCATCAAATACCTTGTTACCATCCACTTCTACTGATTTTAGGCATCCCTTTTCCTTTAAAAGGATCTTAATTTCTTGCATTTTGTTCCCTTCCTTCCCGCCCCCTTTTCTTAACTAACTTGTTCCTTATCGGTTTCCAAGAACTTTGCCGCTAAAATAAATCCATACAGCCGTTCCTGTTGTTCTGGGTTTAACTTTTTTGTAAAATCTGTAATAACATCCGTTGTTTCCTTTTTTTCTGTTTTTGTAAAAACTACATCCATAATTACCCCACCTTTCATTTTCTTAACCATTAATTACATTTATAATATTATGATACTCCAAAGATATAATTATGTCAATACTTTTTCTTAAAAAATATTGCTATAGAGTATTTTGTATGATATACTATATTCAAATATTAAGCGAGGTGAAATTATGAAAATAAATGATAGAATTAAATTAGTAAGAAAACACTTAGGTTTAACACAAAAAGATTTCGGTGAACAAATTGCAGTAGCCCAAAGTTATTTAACTAATATAGAGAATGAGATACGCCCTGTCACAGACAAAATAATAAAACTTGTATGTTTGAATTTTTCTGTGAATGAAGAGTGGCTTCGTACAGGAAAAGGGGAAATGTTTATAGAACAGGATACTTTTTCTTTGGATTCCTACGCCAAACAAAAAAACCTCTCTGGGTTAGAAAAGAAAATTGTAAAAGCTTATATGAGCTTATCTCCTGAAACAAGGGAAAATTTATTGGAAACATTTAAAAGAGTGTTGCAAGAAGAAAATACACTAGAAGAAGTGGCAGAAGAAATTTCCCCTGATTCTGAATTAAAACTATCCCCAGAGGATGAAAAAGAACTGGAACAGATTAAACAAGAAATGTTAGATGAAAAAAGGGTACAAATATCGTCAGTTTCACCAAATATAAAAGGAAAAAACACCAAAGATGAAATACCCTCCTAATTTTCGGCATATTGACAGTTTATTCCCCTCATTGTTCATGATATATTGAAAAGAAATATCATAAATGGAGTGGTTATCGTGGGGAAAAAGTATTTTTTTATGAAGATTTTGAAGTATACAATTTTTATTCTTATTCTAAGAATTCCTATTTCAAGATTGCTTGAAAATATTTTTATTGCCCTTAACTATCCTATGGATATTAGTGAGCTTATGGCAACAAATTTTATTATTTTCTTTTC
>CAZCDP010000249.1:0-1611 GCA_964497675.1 uncultured Candidatus Epulonipiscium sp. | reverse complement strand
AATGGCGGCTCACCGTTACCTGCCCGATATGGTGGCAGAAAAGAAAAAGCTTGGTTTCCCTGTGCCTATCCGCATCTGGTTAAAAGAGGAAAAGTATTATAACATTGTGAAAGAAGCCTTTACCGGCAAAGCGGCGCAGGAATATTTCAAAACAGAGGAAATTATGAAGCTCCTAGATGATCATAAAGCAGGTAAAGCGGATAACAGCCGTAAAATCTGGACCATCTATATGTTTTTGGTTTGGCACAAACAATATTTTGAGGAAACTGTGGCTTAAAAAAATAAAAGCCTGAGGCATCGCCCCAAACTCCCGCCCCTTTTTCGAAAGAAAAAGGGGCAAAGAACTTTTAACAGAGGAATCAGGCTTATCTGATTCCTTAAGGAAAACGTAGTTTGACCTTATAGGTCAGTGGTTTGGAGGTAAACCTCCAAGATACGGTATAGACAAAATCTACACCTTCTCAGATTAAAGACAAACCCTCAATTTAGCCAATTATTTGCAGAGGGTTTGGGAACGAAACGTTCCCAACTGAAATCACGCAGGGTGGATTCACTTCGCACCCCGAAGAAAACGGGGACGTCCGAAGGACGGCTTTTACCACAGGCAAAAGTGCTTGACAACGCCCGCAGTGTAGAAAACGCTGATTTCCAGGAGTGTAGTCCTTCCACGAAGAAATCAGCGTTTTAACATACAGTGTCTACTTTAAGACGGCTTGCGTCTAAAAGTAAGAGTTTCCCCTTTTTTCCTTCTATTACATCATAATCCGCCCTTCCTTACGACCAAATTTCACTGTATTTATGACAGAAATTTGCATAAAACCCCTTATTATTTGATTTCTTAACGGAAAATTAATAGCCTTTTTCCCTTTGTCATGTTAATCTAATATCAATAATCGTCTTTTCATTTATGATGATTACCCAACATAATCTTTTTGATTTTCTAAAAAAAGAATCCCGGGTCTGGACCGCCCAAGGGATTCTTTTTTTGCTTATTCATTGGGCAATGCCCATGCTTTTCAAATTTTCGCTAATTTTTCATCAACCGCTTGATCAAAGACCCGAATCTTTTCTTCTGCACGCTCCATACTGTCAGCTTTTACACCATAGTAAAATTTCAGCTTTGGTTCGGTGCCTGATGGGCGGACACAAAGCCAGGAGCCATCCGCCAACGTATAATGGAGTACATCAGAGGGTGGAAGGGTATCCTCCTCTTTTTCACCGTTCTGTAGGTTTTGGAACACCTTTTGTTTATAATCCCTTGCCCATACCACAGGGATACCCGCAAATTCCGTCGGCACATTTTTACGGAAGAAGGACATAATCCGCTGAATCCGCTCCACGCCCTCAATACCTTTTAAAGTCAGGGCTTTCACATCTTCCTTATAATAGCCGTATTTTTTATAAATTTCCATCAGACCTTCATAAAGTGTCATTCCTCTGGATTTATAGTATGCTGCCATTTCACAAATCAGCAGAGAAGCTACCACAGCATCCTTATCTCGGGCGTAGGTGCCGGCAAGATAGCCATAGCTTTCCTCAAAGCCGAATACATACGCATAAGTTCCGCTTTCTTCGAATTGTTTGATTTTTTCGCCAATATATTTAAACCCT
>CAZCDP010000248.1:1320-1628 GCA_964497675.1 uncultured Candidatus Epulonipiscium sp. | reverse complement strand
GAAATGGCTGCCATTGGTGAAAAGGTTACCGCCACCGTAACCAAAAGTGCCTTCCTTGCCCCTTCGCTATCCATGGCATCCCCTGCCACAGAAGGGTTATATAGCACACCCATAGTGGAAACCACCGCTTCTTTGGCAATCAGGCCTGTGATAATTGCTACAATAGCCTTCCATCCGTCGTTTCCGCCCACAAAGCCCAGCGGTCTGAAAAACGGCACCAAAACATTGCCCAACACGCCCAGTATACTATCTGCCGATGTACTTCCCACCATTGCTAAATCGAAAGAGAAGTTGGATAAAAACCAGAT
>CAZCDP010000248.1:0-1310 GCA_964497675.1 uncultured Candidatus Epulonipiscium sp. | reverse complement strand
TCCCAAAGGAGCAAAAAAAGACTCTTGGCTCTAGGCGTATGATAGGTAGGAAGCTCCATGATAAAAGGCGCCATTTGTTCTTTGAATACCAGTTTTTTCAACAAAATTGCCGCAATAACAGCCGTTACAATGCCTACAAAATAAATGCCGAAAATAATCAAGTCCGAATTGTTGGGGAACAATGCTGCCGTAAACATGGCATAAATAGGCAGCTTCGCACCACAAGAAAAAAAAGGGATAATCAGCATCGTGATTTTCCGGTCACGTTCATTTTCCAAAGTTCTTGCTCCCATAATGGCAGGCACACTGCATCCAAAGCCCATGAGCAAAGGTAAAAAAGCTCGTCCTGACAACCCAAAATGACGTAGAATTCTGTCCATAATAAAGGCTGCTCTTGCCATATAACCGCTGTCCTCCAGTATAGAAAGAAAGAGGAACAGACATAAAATCTGAGGCACAAAAGAAAGGACAGAGCCAACGCCGCTGATAACGCCGTCAATAATTAGCCCGAAAACCCAATCAGATGCCCCAGCCGCCGACAGCATTCCCGACACAGTGTCGCTAATTATGCCCACGCTGCTTTCCGCCAGCCCCTGCAGCCAAACGCCGGGAGAAGGTAGACCCTTTATACCAAACAATGCATCGCTAAAGGTCAGATGGAAAACCAAAAACATAAAGAGCAAAAAAATGGGCAGCCCCAAATATTTATTGGTTAGTATATTATCCATCTTATCGGAAGTGCTTAATTCTCCCGCCTTTCTCTTTTTTTCTACCAAAATGGAGCAGTTGGCAGTAATAAATTTATACCGCAAATCTGCTACAATAGCTTCTACGTCATGATATTTGTCATCTTCTTCGATTTTTTCCAGTATCGCCATCAACTCTTCTTTATGGTCAAAAAGCTCAGGATTATCCAGCGTCAGGGAATCTGCCTCCAATAGCTTTACCGCATTGAATACCACATGACTGATGTTATGGTCATATAGCAGTGTTTCCACTTCGATGATGGCCCTACGAATTCTGGAATTCATCAGAACAGAATAGCCTTTTCTTAATTTTTTTGCTTCTTGGATGGCAGCATCCATCAATGCTTCGGCACCCTGTCCGCTCAAAGCGGAAATAGGAATAACTGGAACTTGAAGCAGTCTGCTTAGCCCCCCCACATCGATTTTATCCCCCTCTTTTTCTACCAAATCCATCATATTGAGGGCAATCACCACAGGGCAGTCCATTTCCAGTATCTGAGTTGTTAGATAAAGATTTCTTTCTATATTAGTTGCATCAATAATATTAATAATCAAATCCGGCGT
>CAZCDP010000247.1:0-1639 GCA_964497675.1 uncultured Candidatus Epulonipiscium sp. | reverse complement strand
CCCCCTAGTGATACAGACATCATTCAATGCGAGAATTCCTTCCAGCCTTTTTGGCTCCGCAGAAACTGAGGCATCCAGCATCATACGATGTTCCACCTTATAGTTACCATGAAGTACTTTATCTATAGCATATTCTGCACGGCCTTTTTCTTCGGCTGTCAAAAACCCAAGATTTCCCAGATTGATTCCCAATATGGGTGTTTGATACTGGGCAGTACGTCGCCCTACTCCCAAAAGAGTGCCATCCCCTCCCAAAGAAATCAAAAAATCCGAATACTGGTGCAGTTCCTCATCTTTTCTGGCATACATTTCCAAACCAGCTTTAACCGCCACATCTTCTGTCAGTCCCGGAATGCATCCTTTTTCTAACAAATAATGAACCAATCTTTTTGTAACCGCCAAATCCTTATCTTTATCCAGGTTTGGCCAAATACCTACTTTTTTCATACTAATACCACACCTTCTTTTCTCATAGAACCTCATGAGATGTATTTGCAATGGTATCCGCTAGGGCATACGCTTCTTCCTTCGTCAGACCATCTTCTTTTTTGTCCAGATATATCAAATATTCAATATTTCCTTCCGGCCCTTTGATGGGTGAAAAGCTGATATTTTTCACATGGACGTTATTTTCAAAGGCAAAGTCAATTATTTTCAGAATGACTTCCCTATGTACATTCTTGTCTTTTACAACGCCTTTTTTCCCAACCTTTTCCCTGCCTGCTTCAAACTGTGGTTTAATTAAGCACACAAGCTGCCCTCCATTACCCAAAACACCCAGTGTCGCAGGAAGCACCTTTGTCAGGGAAATAAAAGAAACATCAATGGACGCAAAATCTGCTTCTTCTGTAATTTCTTCGTGGGTTATATAACGAACATTTGTTTTTTCCATACAGACAACACGGGGGTCATTTCGCAGCTTCCACGCAAACTGCCCATATCCCACATCAATAGCATAGACCTTTACCGCTCCGTTTTGCAGCATACAATCTGTAAAGCCGCCTGTTGAGGCACCCACATCCAGACAAATCTTCCCTTCTAAAGAAAGGCCAAATTCCTCTACAGCCTTTTCCAGCTTGTAACCGCCGCGGCTCACATATTTCATTTCTGTATCCTTCACCAGAATATTTGCTGTCACTGGCAGCTTTGTTCCTGCCTTGTCTTCTTTCACGCCATCCACATACACATTTCCAGCCATAATAAATGCTTTCGCCAGTTCTCTGGACGGTGCAAGATTTTTTTTCACAAGTAGTATATCAAGTCTTTCTTTTTCAATCATCTTTTTCACCATGTTTTTCATTTATTTTCTTTTTAATGGTTTCATAAACACCCTGTCCATCCAGCCCATATTTTTTAAATAACTGTGCTTGACTGCCATGTTCAATATAGTGGTCAGGAAATCCCAAATTCACAATTTTTACATCTGTAATTCCTGCATCGCTGAAAAATTCCAGCACCTTGGAACCGAAACCACCTGCACGTAAATTGTCCTCAAGGGTAATCACATAATCACATTTTTTTGCAGTTTCTCGTAGAAAATCTTCATCCAGCGGCTTTAAAAATCGGATGTTTGCAACCAAAGGTTGTTCCCCATCAGCACGCAGTTTTTGTGCCGCTTCTACAGCCGCTCCTAACATAT
>CAZCDP010000246.1:0-1645 GCA_964497675.1 uncultured Candidatus Epulonipiscium sp. | reverse complement strand
ATTAATTTGATTTCCTTGGCCTTGTTTTTCCCTAATGTTATTATCGATGTTAATTCATTGTTTTTTGTTTGGATTTCTTTATTAATACTATCAATTTGTTTTTTGATTTTTCCTTTGTATTCATTGATGTTATTTTGAATATCTGCGGTATCCATCTGAAAGAGAATATCCCCCTTTTTGACGGTATCGCCGATGTCATAATAAACAGCTCCTGCCTTTCCCCCAACGGTGCTGAATACATTGGCTTCTTTGACAGGTTTTATCTTGCCGGAATAAACATATTTACTGCCAATTTCCTTTTTTTCAACAGAAGTGATTTCTACGGCGTGAGCCGGAGCTTCTTCCTTTTCCTGCTTTTTTCCTGAGCAACCGGCAAGCAGAAGGCAAAGGGAGAGTAACAAAGCGGTACGAATTTTTTTCATGTCTGAATCCTCCTTAGTTGTAAATATGACTCAGTTTTTCTAAACCGATTTTTAAATCATTTTTTTTGCTTTCATCCAGTTGCGTATAAAATGCTGCCAGATTTTCCAGAACCTGACGATGTGCCTCTTCCAGAGAACGGATACCTTTTTCTGTTACATAAAAATAAACCTTTCTTCCGTCATCCTGTTTGGAAGGTTGCTTTTTTTGCAGAAAGCCGTCCTTCACCAGTTTGGAAATTGTCAAAGAAAGACTGCTTTTGCTGATTTCCAGAAACTCCGTCAACTGAGAAATGGTGTGAATATCCATTTTATGTATGATAATGAGTAAATGAAATTGGCGGATGGTGAAATCGCCGCCGCCTTTTCCATTAATATTGAAGATATGTTCAAAATGACGTTTGTTCCAATGAGCCAAATGTAAATTGAATCGAAGCATTTTTTCTGCCCATAGGCTGGCCTCTTTGTTTTCCACGAAACTCCTCCTTTATTGTTTTATTATAAAATTACTTTTCGCAGACTATTTTATGGCAAAATCAGTAAATTGTCAAGGAAATATCTGTAAGATTAGACTATCCTAAGGATACGTCGGAAAACAAAAAAGGTTTAGAAAAGGGAGGGGGTATTTAAGCCCTGTGATTTTATAGACACGCTCAAAACATGAAATATAGGAATATAAAAAATCCGTTATCCATAGGTCTTTGAAAGCCCAATGAAAAACGGATTTTTATAGCTGAAAAGGAAAGAGAAAAATTTTCTGGGTGAAGATTTTATTGCTTTAAATCAACGGTAAAACCCACAACACCGGAAGCATAAGGTGAAATCACATAAGGACTAAGATAGAAGGTTACACCGCTGTTTGTGAGATAGAAGCCCACATCGGATAAATGCGTTTTCAGTGTTTCCTTGGCATCTGGGAAGAAGGCATCAGGTTTTGCATCTATGATAGCAGAAAAGGATTTCTGAATAGCTTCATCCAGTTCTTTTTGTGAATCGGGATACAAATCGGTGAGCGCTATTTTTTTACCTGTTTTTAAATCATAGGTCGCAGAGGTTTGAACGGTATTTGGGTGGGCACCACCGGTAAAGACATAGAAGGATTTCACTAGGGAAAGCTTATTTTCTTTGTCATAGGTAATCTCAAATTTTTCGCCGCTGGAATAAGGATAAAACGTAAGATTATCTTCTTTGGACATGGCATAGTGTTCTTCTGCCATTTTCTTGCT
>CAZCDP010000245.1:0-1732 GCA_964497675.1 uncultured Candidatus Epulonipiscium sp. | reverse complement strand
GATGCCTGAGAACCCGCATTTCCGCCTGTATCTGTCAGAATGGGAATAAAACTGGAAAGTACTACCGCCGACTTCAATAAGTTTTCATACCCACTGATAACCAGTGCAGAAAAAGTTCCTGAAATCATCAGAACGCAAAGCCATCCAATTCTGTTTCTTGCAAGAGAAAATATACTTGTTTTCAAATATTCTTCGTCAGAAGGAAGCATGGCGGACATCTTTTCCATATCCTCTGTGGTTTCCTGATCAATAACATCTACGATATCATCAACGGTGATGATACCAACCATACGCCCTTCTTGGTCTACCACAGGCAGAGAAATCAGATTGTATTTTTTAAAGATATGAGCAACGCCTTCCTGGTCCTCCAGCGTTGTCACAGAAATCACATCATCTTCCATCAAGTCTTTGATGAGAATGTCATCCTCTGATAAAATCAGTGTACGCAAAGGCAGAACGCCAATAAGCACCCTGCTTTCCGTCAACACATAACAGGTGTAGATGGTTTCCTTGTCCAGCCCTGTTTTTCGCAGTTGCTCCATGGCCCGCGCTACCGTCATATTCTCCCGAAACTCCGCAAACTCTATGGTCATGATGCTTCCCGCTGAGTTGTCCGGATAGTTTAAAAATTCATTGATGAGCTTGCGTTTTGTCGCTTCGGTATTCCGCAAAACTTTATTAACCAGATTTGCGGGTGCTTCTCCAAGAAAGTCAACTGTATCGTCCAAAAACATTTCATCGACAATGTTACGCACCTCATTATCTGTAATGGACTGCACAATATGCTCTTGTGTATCCGAATCCATATAAGAAAATGCTTCCGCCGCCATATCTTTTGTCAGCAAACGGAATATAAAAAGTTGCTTTTCCGCAGATAATTCCTCAAAAAACTCCGCAATATTTGCAGGATTTTCTTCATTTAATTCTCTTTTCAGTGTTTCATAATCTCCGGACTCCATAAGCCGGATAAATTCTTCAAAAACTGCTTCCATCTCTTCCATTGCTTACCCACCTCTATTTCATTTTTTTAAACGTAAAAGAAAAAACATTGTTTTTTCCACACAAAAAAGCACGCTTTGGCGGGAATTTTTTTCCCGAAGCGTAGAGCATAAGCGGACATTTTGTTTTTCAAAAAATGAAAACACGCCAAAATTTATATTAGCGTACAAAAAGGTAGGTTACTTCTTAGACAGGAAGGAACCTATTCTGTCGGCATCTATGCTTTTGTTTACTTGCAAGCCCTCAGGCTCCAACGGAATCCCGTCACTGCAACTACTTCCACTGCCGTCCATTTCAAGGTCACCTCCGAATGATAGAAAAAAATTAATATGTATCTTTAGTATATCCTTCTCAAAAAACTACGTCAACACATTTTTCTAATATTACAAATATTTTTCATTATCTTTTTGTTTTAGCGTTACATTTTTACATAGTCCTTACATAGTTTTTCCTTTGTTTATTATTGCCTTTCTTTATTTCAACATACTAAAATATAGTACCAAATTGAAAAGAACTGCCCGTATTTTAAAAATCAAACTCAAATTTTCCTTTCATGGCATATACATGGCTTTCTCCTTGCTCCCCCATATACAGACTTTTTTCAGAAAAATCACGCTGGTACACAGAAATTGTATTAGGATGTTCTCCCTCCAGTTCAATATGATAGGTTTTTTGTTTTGTCCAAGAATAAGCCTTTCCCTTGCCTTCCACATTCAAAAACTCCCCATCATCC
>CAZCDP010000244.1:0-1756 GCA_964497675.1 uncultured Candidatus Epulonipiscium sp. | reverse complement strand
TGGTAAATCAATGGGGAAAAGCAGATACTATCATTTTGGGGCGCGGCGGTGGTTCAGTTGAAGACTTATGGGCTTTTAACGAGGAAAAAGTTGCAAGAGCCATTTTTGCGTCTGAGATTCCTGTGATTTCTGCCGTAGGCCACGAAACAGATATTACCATTGCAGATTTTGTGGCGGATTTACGAGCACCTACCCCTTCTGCGGCGGCGGAACTAGCAACGGAGGATTTGTCGGAAATCTATTTTCACATGGAAGATTTGCTTCACAGAATGGAGGAAAGGGTTTCGGAGCAACTGGCAGAGGGAAAAAACAGACTGGAAAATCTCTTAGGCCGCCCAGTGCTGAAGCGTCCCTTGGAGCGGTTGCAGAATTATGAGATTTATACAGAAAACTTAAAAAAACAACTGGAAAAAGAAATGATAGTTCAATTTGAAAAAAAGAAAATGAATTATCGGGTTCTCCATGACAGATTAGGAGCAGGCTCACCGTTGTCGGTATTGAAACGGGGCTATATGATTGGTGCGGATGAAAACGGGCGGACGGTGACAACAATCCGTGATGTGGCTGTGGATGATCTGCTGACATTTCAAATGGTGGACGGTCAGTTCAAGGCAGTTGTGAAGGAAAGGTTGGTGTCAGGCAATGGCGAAGAAAAAGCTTAGTTTTGAGGAAGCTGTCGCAAAAATCGAAAGCATTGTAGAAACATTGGAAAACGAAGAAGTTTCTTTGGAAAAATCTATTGCTCTTTATAAAGAGGGGCTGACACTTTCGGCAGTCTGTCAAGAAAAGTTAGCACAGGCAGAAGTGGAAATCACGTTGTTACAGCGAGAACTGTCAGGAGAGTTGAAAGAAACGGTCTTTACTCTTGAGGAGGAAAAATAAAATGGGTTTGAAAGAACTGTTACAGGAGAGAATAGAATATGTAGACAGACAACTGGATTGGATTTTGCCAAAAACAGAAGCTTACCCAACAGAAATATTTCAAGCTATGCGTTACAGCGTTTTTGCAGGGGGGAAAAGACTGCGCCCCATTATGTTGTTGTCTGCCTGCGAAGCGGTGGGAGGGAATGCAGAAAAAGCAGTGCCTTTTGCGTGTGCCATAGAGATGATTCATACCTATTCTTTGATTCATGACGATTTGCCGGCTATGGATAATGATGATTACCGTCGAGGCAAGCTGACTTGTCATAAAAAGTTTGGTGAAGATATGGGGATTCTTGCAGGAGATGCTTTACTGCACCACGCCATGGAAACCATGGCGGATGCCTGTTGTATGGAATGTACGGCGGAGAGGGTGCAGGCCATGGCGGCCATTGCCCATGGCGCAGGGGTCTTTGGTATGCTTGCAGGTCAGGTTGTGGATGTCATCAGCGAAGGAAAGAAAATTGATGAGGAAACATTGGATTTTATTCATAAAAACAAAACAGCGGCTATGATACAGGGAGCGTTAAAAGCCGGTGCTATTTTGGGCGGTGCAACAACGGAACAAGTGGCATCCTTTGATTTGGTTGGCGAAAAAATTGGTGTGGCATTCCAGATACAGGATGATATTTTAGATGTTATCAGTACGCAGGATGAATTGGGCAAGCCGATTCACAGTGACGAAAAAAATGAAAAAACAACGTACGTCACGATATATGGCATTGAAAAATCAAAAAAAATCTTGGAACGTCTTTCAGAAGAAGCCATTGAAATTTTAGAAGAATTTGGGGAAAGAGGAATGTTTCTCATTGAATTGACAAAGTATCTCATAGGG
>CAZCDP010000243.1:0-1814 GCA_964497675.1 uncultured Candidatus Epulonipiscium sp. | reverse complement strand
CGAAGTTTGCTAACCAATTTACCGAATTGAGGCCCGGGGGATTCGGCTTTAATTAGGTGTACAATTGTCGGATCGCCCTTTGGAAGAACTGCGATGATGAAAACTAAAACACCCATACCGCCAATCCAATGGGTAAAGCTTCTCCAGAAGAGGAGCCCCAAAGGAAGCCCCTCAATTACTGTGAGTATGGTTGCACCAGTGGTTGTAAAACCGGAAACGGTTTCAAAAAAACAATCTATGTAATGGGGAATCATGCCGCTGATATAAAAAGGAATTGCTCCAAAAGCGGACAGTAATATCCAAGAAAGGGCTACGATAACAAAGCCTTCTCTGCCGTAAATATCCTTGTTTTTGGGCTGATATGCTGCTATGACTGTTCCCAGTAACAGCAGGACGGCAGAGGTTATCACAAAAGCCGTTACCCCATTTTTTTCTTTGTAGAAAATAGAAATTGCCATAGGCACAATCATAAGCAGGCCTTCTACCCGCATCAACTGCCCTAATATGTAAATAATCATCTTATAATTCATAATACACCCTCGCTTAACAAAGTCTATTTTAAAATATCATTTAGGTCAGACAAATGTCGGATTGTTGTTACGATTACCACATTGTCACCCATTTCAATGGTATCATTTCCACCGGGGATAATGATGGTTCCATGCCGAACGATAGTAGCGATAAGCAGGTTATCTTTTGTTTGTAATTCCTTTAAGGGTACACCGATAAAACTTGCGTTTTCCCGAACGCGGAATTCCAGAGCCTCTACGCGGTCGTTGATAAGACGGTGAAGCGTTTCTACATTACTGCCAAAAGAATTTTGCATGGCACGGACATAACGAACAATATTATTGGCTGCAATAGCCTTTGGTGAAATCACACTATCGATATTCAGATTGTCCAGTATTTCGTGGAAAGCGATTTTATTGATTTTTGCAATGACATTGGGAACCTTTTTTACTTTGGCATACATGGATACAATGATATTTTCTTCGTCCATGCCTGTTAAGGTTACCAAGGCATCTGTTTTTTCCAGACTTTCTTCTTCCAAAATTTCCTTGTCTGTCCCATCGCCGTTGATAATGATGGCGTTGGGCAGTTCTTCGCAAAGGTATTCACAGCGTTCCCTGTCTTTTTCTATGATTTTTACCCGCATATTATTGGCAAGAAGTTGTTTAGCTAGATAATATGACAGCCTTCCGCCACCGATAATCATAACAGATTTGACTTTATTTCGAAAGCTTCCGATGGCACGGAAAAAATGAGTAACTTCCGAGCGGGAAGCCGTAATATTTATTTTATCACCATATTTCAGTACAAAATCACCGGAAGGGATGATGACTTCATCGCCTCTTTGCACAGCACAGACAAGGATATTTACTTGGTATTCTTTATATAAAGCCCAAAGAGGAAGGCCATCCAAGGAACTGTTTTCCGAGATTCTGAATTCTACCAGTTCCACCCGTCCTTTGGCAAAGGACTCTATTTTCAAAGCAGACGGGAAACGCAAGAGCCTAGAAATTTCATCTGCTGCCGCAAGTTCCGGATTAACAGCCATACTAAGTCCTAATTCTTCCTTTAAAATATCCATTTGAACAAAGTATTCTGGGTTTCTGACACGGGCAATGGTGTGCTTTGCACCATGCTTTTTCCCCAGAAGACAGCAGAGCATATTTATTTCATCGGCAGAAGTTGCCGCAATCAGTAAATCTGCTTTGCCTACCTCTGCTTTTTCCTGTACTGCATAGCTGGCACCATTCCCCTCTACACAGATGATATCCATGGTGTTGCTGGAATTCATCAACGCTTCTCGG
>CAZCDP010000242.1:0-1832 GCA_964497675.1 uncultured Candidatus Epulonipiscium sp. | reverse complement strand
CATTCAAAAGCCCAAAGGATAATACGGAAACAATGATTCCAGCCGTCAGTACACCTGCCGCAATAACCGGAAATACCTTTTTCGGGCTCATGCTCAATAGTGCGGCAATCAAAGCACCCATCCATGCCCCAGTTCCAGGCAACGGAATCGCTACAAACAAAAATACCCCCCAATAAGCATATTTTCGGATAGACTCACTTTTCTGATCCGCTCTTATTTCACACCATTCTACAAACTTTCGCATGGGCGTTTTTTTAAGTACCTTAAAAATAAATTTGATAAACAACAAAATAAAGGGAATAGGCAAAAGATTCCCAATGAACGCAATGATAAAGGTAGGCAAAAGCTCCATCCCCATGGCGTACCCTGCCAATATACCGCCCCTTAGTTCCAAAATCGGAAATAAAGACACAATAAACACAATGATTTCTCTTGAAATATTCCCCTGTAAGTGACTCACAAACCATGATACCATGCTTTCTGCCACAATAACCTCCTCCAATCCTCCTATGCGCTTCCTCTTCTATTTAGCATTTAACATTATATAACAAAACCATCTTATTATCCAATAAAAATTTTACGAATTTTTTATCACGCTTTTTTCTCCCTCTTTCTCTTTTCTTATCTTACTATTTTTATAAAAAAAAGAAAAATCGTTTTTATTATTGAAAAAAAATCCTAAATATGGTTTAATAATAGATAATATAAATTTTATAGACCTTAAAGAAATTGACAGCAAAGGATAAACTTGAGGTGATTTTCATTACTGATGAATTAAGAAATCAAATTTTAAATGTTAAATTAACAAAAAAAGAAAAGCTGATTGCTGATTTTGTGTTGGATAATTTCCCGGAAGCTTGTTTTATCACATCTACAGAAATTGCAAAAAAACTCCATGTTAGCGATTCTTCCGTCATTCGTTTTACACGAACCCTGGGTTATTCAGGTTTTATGGATTTTCAACGCAGTATCCGAAAAACTTATACGGATCGTATTAACAGTGTTTCAGATTCTATCACAATTCCGTCAGAACGGCTGAAACTGAGCATTGGCAAGCTAGATCAGAGTGATGTAATTGAAACCTATTTTTCCAATGTTTTAAAAAATCTGAAAACAACAATCAACAATAATGACCTTCAAACATTGGAAAGTGCTTCTGACATCATTATGTCCAGTGAACACAAATATATTTTGTCATCCAGAGCGAATTCCGGTGTTGGTGATACTATGCTTTTACTTTTAAAACATATGCTGCCCAATGTTCATGAAACAGCCCATCCCGCTTTGAATGTGATTGACCATATTTGTGATATCAAAGAAACTGATTGTCTGATTGCCATCAGTTTTCCCAGATATTCTGAAATGGACCTTTTGGCAGCACAGATGGCCTATGATGCAGGTGCAAAAATCATTTTACTGACAGATAAAGCCAGTTCTCCTTTGGCACAATACGCTACGCAGCTTCTTTCCGTCAGTGTGGAAAGCAACACTTTTTTTAATTCTTATGTATCTGTGCAATTTACCATGGAACTGCTCTGCTCCCTTATTAGTAAAAAAATAGGGTATTCCAACGAAGAAAAACTGAAAACCATAGATAAATATCTTTCTAAAGTAGGTTTGTTCTAAACTCTTCCAATACCCTTCAGTAAAATCCGCATAATTTTACTGAAAAACAAGATAGCATCTTGACATTTCTGAAAAAAAATTGCAAAATAATATTGTAGTTTATACAGTATCGAGGCGTGGCTCAGTTTGGTAGAGCGCTACGTTCGGGACGTAGAGGTCGTGAGTTCGAATCTCGTCGCCTCGACTGATAAAAAAGTCCGCAAATC
>CAZCDP010000241.1:1260-1836 GCA_964497675.1 uncultured Candidatus Epulonipiscium sp. | reverse complement strand
ATGCGTTAAGACCTCATAAGAAGGGACGTCGGAGTACAGTGAAAAATGATAAGAAAAAAAGCTGTTAAATCTTAAAAGCCGGATACTGAAACAGCCGCATATATAAAAGAATTGAGGAGACTGCGTTTAGCGGAGGAAGCACTTCTGAAGGAAAAGCGAGAATCATCCACAGTCTCCGAGGACCATTCAAATTAAAAGATATTCTCGCAGTGTTGGAGTTTCCTAAAGCAACATACATGTATTGGCAAAAGAGATTTAATCGTACTAATCCGGATCAAGAGATTGAAGAAATAATATTAGACATTCGTAAGAGAAATCCAAACTATGGTTACCGTTCAATTTGTGGAGAACTACGTAATAGAGGCTACATTATTAATAAGAAAAAGGTACAACGCCTTGTTCAAAAACTCGGATTACAGGTCACTTCCTTTACACGCAAAAGCAGACGATACAATTCATACATCCGGTTCAATATAGGCTTGAAAATACTGCCTAAGGTCTAACTTTTTGGGGTCGCTACATGTCATGCAAAGCAGGTGCGTTTTTTTGTATAGGTATGCCATCGAATACTTGTTG
>CAZCDP010000241.1:0-1250 GCA_964497675.1 uncultured Candidatus Epulonipiscium sp. | reverse complement strand
AAAACTGCACCAAATAGAATCAACAGGAGATTTCATACATCGGTACCACATCAAAAGATTGCAACAGATACCACAGAATTTAAATATTACGAAGTAGACTCACAAGGACGATTAACCGTTAAAAAACTCTATCTCGATCCATATTTAGATATGTACAATTCAGAAGTAGTAAGCTTTAGTATCTCAAAACAGCCAAACGGTAAATCAGTAATGACGGTATTAGAAGAAGCTCTGCGTAAAACGTCAGATTGCAAATACAGAAGAACCTTTCATTCAGACCAAGGCTGGGCATATCAAATGAAAGCTTACTCCCGCAGATTAAAAGAAGAACACGTATTTCAGAGCATGTCTAGAAAAGGAAATTGTTACGACAATGCAATAATGGAGAACTTCTTTGGAATACTAAAACAAGAGATATATTACGGGCATGTATTCTATAGCTATGAATCATTAAAAGCAGCAATAGAAGTATACATCTATTACTACAACAATGAGCGAATTAAGTCTAAATTGAATTGGAAAAGTCCTGTTCAATATAGGCTTGAAAATACTGCATAAAAAAGAGAAGCAAGAATGTTTCTGCTTCTCTTTAAGGTCTAACTTTTTGGGGTCACTACAGTAAGGTGCAATGCGAAATAGAAAGTGCATTGTATTTTTACGGTCAGCTTTTTTGGAGGCTAAATTTGCAAAAGCGATTTTAATGATGCTCACAAGCTTGCGTGGTAAGGGGAGCGTGTTGGATATTGTTTTTTTCGTAATAGTCTTCCAGTGCCTTTTTTATAGCCTGCTCCGCAAGCACAGAGCAGTGGATTTTTTGTGCCGGCAAGCCTTCCAATGCTTCTGTTACAGCTTGATTGGTAAGGCTCAGCGCTTCATCGATGGATTTCCCTTTGATGAGTTCAGTTGCCATTGAACTTGATGCAATGGCGCTTGCACATCCGAAAGTTTCAAAACGAACATCGGAAATGATGCCGTCATCGATTTTAAGATAGATTTTCATAATATCGCCACATTTGGCATTTCCGACCTCGCCGATACCATCGGCGTTTTCGAGTGTGCCTAGATTGCGTGGGTTGCGAAAATGGTCCATAACTTTATCACTATACAATGCCATAATATCACCTCATTAAAGAATATAGCTGCGTTTACCTTCTTGAAGGTCACGCCATACTGGAGACATATTGCGGAGTCTGCTGACAACATCTTTAACAGCTTGAGCATTAACTTTTCCATCTACATATCCACGACCA
>CAZCDP010000240.1:0-1846 GCA_964497675.1 uncultured Candidatus Epulonipiscium sp. | reverse complement strand
AACAATCATTCTTTATTGCATAATGTTTTTATGTATTAATTTGCAAAACAATACACTTTTTTATTATTGCTTTTCTCATAGTGACAGATACAAAGTAAGATATCTACAAGCTTTAGCGCCAATATTATTAATAGTATCCCTCTAGCAATATTTTCTATGAACCGTTAGAGGTGCACTCATAAAACTTGAATATATAAAAATTTTATCTCATCTTTATGACAATTTATTTACAACATGATTACCTAGATTATCACGTTATATTTTCGAACATTTGTTCTATAAAACCCCTTATTTTTCAAAAAAAATGAAAAATCACTGGAAATTTACATTTTATGAGACTTCCGATAGAAAGCTAGATTTCAGAATCAAGATGCGTTAGTTTTACAAAAAAAACCATCATTACATTTTAAAATATATTGTTTTTTTAGAAAAAACCCTACTATAATACTTACGTAAACAAAGATATATATACAAATACATATACTTATTTACAATTGTAATTTCACATTTTGAGAGACCCTCAAAGCGTGAATCGTTTTAACAAAAAAACGGAGAAATAATTATGGGTTCTATTGGAAGTAATACTAAACCAGCTATTGGCTTTCTTGCTGCCGCAATTCAGTATCCTGTACCAGTTGTCAATGATCGCTCTGATATCGACAAACAAGTTGAAAACATTGTGAAAATTATTCACCACACCAAAGCCGGTTACCCTGGTCTTGAGTTAATCATTTTCCCGGAGTACAGCACACAAGGGCTCAATACCGAAAAATGGTTAACGGATGATTTTCTTTGCGATATTCCCGGAAGAGAAACTGATGCCTTTGCAAAAGCATGCAAAGAAGCAGGGGTCTATGGCGTTTTCTCAATCATTGAGAGAAACCCTGATCCTACGAAAAATCCATATGACTCAGCAATTATCATTAATCCTGAGGGGGAAATCGTTCTTAAGTATCGTAAACTCTTCCCTTGGACACCGATCGAGCCTTGGGCACCCGGTGATTTAGGAATGCCTGTCTGCGATGGTCCTGGCGGTAGTAAACTTGCGGTTTGTATCTGCCATGATGGCATGATCCCGGAAGTTGCCCGAGAAGCTGCTTATAAAGGCGCGAATGTTTATATCCGCATCTCAGGCTACAGCACACAAGTTAACGAACAATGGAAGCTCACTAACCGCTCAAATGCATGGCATAACCTTATGTACACCATCTCTGTGAACTGCGCAGGTTATGATGGCACCTTCTACTACTTCGGTGAAGGCCAAATCGTTAACTTTGATGGTACAACGCTTGTTCAAGGTGACCGCAATCCTGGTGAAATCGTCACTGGTGAGATCTACCCTGTCCTTGCTGATAATGCTCGTAAAACATGGGGACTTGAGAATAATATCTATAACCTAGGCGCTCGTGCTTATGTTGATGTCCCAGGAGGTGATCCGGATACTGACCTTACCTACATCAAAGATTTAGCAGCAGGTGAATATAAACTCCCCTGGGATGATGAAATTCAAATTAAAGACGGTTCTATCTATGGTTACCCGACCACAGGCGGGCGTTTTGGAAATGATAAATAACGCGTTCCATTTAACAACTCAATAAGGATTCTGTGACATGCTTTAATCTGTCTAGACGCAGTTTTAAACCTAAGTACATGTCACGCAGCATCCACAAAAAAAGACGATATCTCTCCAATATCGTCTTTTTTATGTGTGTCTTAAAATTTTCAAAAATAAAAAATAGCCCTACCACCCTCATTACCCGCCGCTTTCTAACAATCAATCGCCATAAAAGTTAACGTTTGTTATCTTTTTTATTGACTTCATATTCATCAGTCTATAAGATCTAAA
>CAZCDP010000239.1:1586-1864 GCA_964497675.1 uncultured Candidatus Epulonipiscium sp. | reverse complement strand
CCGCATTGGATACGGCGGAAACCAGCTGTGCATCAGATATCCATGCCATTGCACCCTGTATAATGGGATACTTTATCCCAAGTAGTTCACAAATATTTCCGTACATATATTTACCACCTTATGTTCTGACTTGTTGTACTAATTATCGTACAAATTATTTCTTGCTATCTTCCACAATTTTTACAACATCGGCAACCGTTTTCACAGTCTCAGTATCTTCAATTTTTACGTCAAATTCATCTTCAATGTCGTTGATAATCTGGAAAAGATCTAAGCTA
>CAZCDP010000239.1:0-1576 GCA_964497675.1 uncultured Candidatus Epulonipiscium sp. | reverse complement strand
CTTCCATTACGCTTGTTTCCGGTGTAATATCTGCTACATCTTTTCCTGTCTGCTCTGCAATAATTTCTTTAATTCTTTCAAGTGACATAATAGGTTCCTCCTCATAAATACGATAATTTTGACTAATTGTTTTTAAATTTCTATTAGCATACCGCCCCAGGTCAAACCACCCCCAAAGCCTGCCATTAATATTTTATCTCCTGTTTCCAATAAACCTTTTTCCATCATCTCATGAAGTGCAATAGGTATGGTGGCAGAAGATGTATTGCCGTAATAAAATAAATTGGTATAAAATTTTTCCATCGGTATTTTTAATTTTCTGGAGATTATCTCCACGATACGAATATTTGCTTGATGGGGAACGATATATTTCAAATCATCACCAGTGATGTCAGCCTTTTCCATCAGTCTTTTGATACATTGCGGTGTCTTTCTGGTGGCAAATTCAAAAATAGCTCTTCCATCCATATGAAGAAATGGATCCCCATGAGATTCCACATCGTTCCACGGGTTTGCAGCCAGCCTATTGCCGCTTGTCAAGGAAAGACCCTTTGTACCGTCACTTCCCATCTCCTCTGCCAAAATACCACCATGCTCCGATGCTTCCAAATAAACACCGCCTGCACCGTCGCCAAATAATACGCTGGTACTTCGGTCATGAAAATTAAGATATTTGGACAGTACTTCCGCTCCGATAACAATCGCATTTTTATACATACCGCTTCTAATGAATTTGTCTGCTGTGCTAAGCCCAAAAATAAAGCCAGAACAAGCAGCATTGACATCAAAAGCCACCGCATTATTGGCTCCAATCTCTGCCTGTACCAAACAGGCAGTGGAAGGCGTTGAATAGTCAGCTGAAACCGTTGCAACAATAATTAATTCAATACTGTTTGGGTCAATATTACCTTTTTTTAAAATATTTTGTGCCGCTTTTGCGGCCAACACAGAAGTATTTTCCCCTTCTGAAAAATGTCGCTGTCCGATGCCGCTTCTGGAACGAATCCAATCATCGCTTGTTTCCACAACTTCTGAAAGCGCTTCGTTCGTAACGACGTTTTGAGGGACATAAGCGCCGGTAAAAAGTATCCTTGTAAAACTCATCCCTTTTCTCCTTTGCTTAAAATATATTTTTCCTGGAGGAAAGAATTCAGCTTTACAAGAGATTTGGAAAGCACAATTTCTTCCTCCTCCGTCAAACCGTCTATCGTAGCCTTTACCATGTTCATATGGAATTGTTCATGGACTCTCCAAAGAAGGCGGCCTTTTTTAGTCAATCCGATATTGACCACACGACGGTCTATTTCACTGCGGAAACGCTCCACATAACCTTTTTTAACAAGATTATTGATGGCAACAGTCAAGGTTCCTACAGTAATATCTAAGGCTTTCGCAACCTCACTCATACTTTTGGCACTATACATACCAACAGTGTCTACAGTATGCACCTCTGTCACAGAAACATCATGGAACTTTCCTTCCTTTAAAGCCTCTTCTTCAATGGTCAGAATGTTGTTGAAAATTTCCACTAACAAAGTATTGATTACAGCTAGGGTTTGCTTCATAATTCCATCCT
>CAZCDP010000238.1:0-1876 GCA_964497675.1 uncultured Candidatus Epulonipiscium sp. | reverse complement strand
AATTTACCTGATTTTTTTCAGCAAAATCCCTAAATTTACCATTATAGTTTGATAAAACAGCCCTTCTGCTGAGTATAAACAGTATACCATTGCCCATCTGCCTGCGCAACAAAATATTCTTTATGACTAACGTTGTATTACAAGACTTTTTATGTGAAATTAAGGCTTCTGGTACATTTACCTTTTAAATTATACATTTATTTCAGATTAATTTCAATAAAAAAAAGTGATTTTCTTGCTTTTGTGCATAAAGAAAAACACAGATTATTTTTATTACAAATCAGTCTGTGCTTTTTTAGAAATACTTATGCATTTTTACAAATTTTCGGTGTTTTTTTGTTATTTATTTGTATGACAAGCATTCATTTATTACTTCTTTTTCATCAAACTGTATCATCAAGGCTTTTCCTGAAAAACTACCTGCCTTTTATTTCGTATTTTCCCCAAAATAGTATCTTGGCTTTAGAAGTTTTTTTAATTTCGTCAATTCCACAGGGTATTCAACAAACTCTCCCGTTTCTTCCTTTCTCCAGAATAATACAAGCCGTTTCTGTTCGTCCATATAGAATTGTTCCTCTATTTCCTGCGGCAGTTCTGTCATTGTTTCATCCACTAGTTCCCTCAACTTTTCCTGATACTTTTCATCCTTAAACAAGTCTTGCAGCACCAATATTTTCTGCCCCTGCAAATCAATATTAACGGCTTTTTTGATGGTCGACGTTCCTTTTTCCGAAAATTCTTCCCCTTGTGAAAGAATACTGATGAGCTCCTGACTTCTGTAAGGCACAGAGCAGAAAGTATGGAGATAAAATGGCGGGGTATCCTTCTGGTGCTTACTCTTTGCTGCCCCAATAAAAGCCTGTACTTCTTTTACGCCACGTTCTGACATGGACTGATTCAGGCTCTTTTCATAATTGGCATCATTCAGTCCTGAAATAACCGGAATATCTACCCTGTAAGCCGCAGCATTTTGCTCATGATCCAAGGTATTGACACTGACCGTAGGGCGTCGAACATCTTCAGTTTTCAAGGTGATTTGTTTCTTTGTGACATCCCATGTGATTTCGGTGCCGAAATAATCTGCAAAAAAATCCGGTGTTACATAAAGACCACCGTTTTTCATCACAGGCGCCTCCTTCAATGTAATACCATACCCGTTAAATGCTGCTTGTACATTATTAGGCTGTATACGCAGATTTTTGTTATGATAAGAAATTACGGTGGCTTTGTCTTCTGCGCTCCAGCTCAAAGTCCCAGAAAGCTCCTCAACAACAGGCCGCAAAGGCAACAGCAGCTTTTGGGTGGATTCTTCTAAAATAGGTAGGTTCTCTGCTTTTGTATCAAATGTTTTAACCGTTCCGTTCACCTTATATTCTTCCTGCCCCACGCCAAATTCCATTTCGTAGTTCTGTTTCAGTCTGCTCCCAAGGCCGATAGCCGTTGTAATCATGACCGCCGCCGCAACGGCGATGACGGTTAATTTCGTATAATTCATTTTCGTTCATTCCTTCCGAAATAGGGTTATTCTTTTCATTATAGTATGTTTAAAAGAAATGCGCAATAAATGTTTTAATAACCATATCCCGCCCTCTTTCAGAAAAAATCATGACCACCCGTTTGACGGGTGGTCATGATTTTTATTCTTCTTCTTTTTCTTCTGCAGCCTTCACAACTTCCTCGTTGATACAGATACCCAGCTCGTCCAGTTGTTTCTGCTCCACTACATTGGGTGCATCTGTCATTGGGCAAGAAGCATCTTTTACCTTCGGGAAGGCAATGACATCTCGAATACTTGACGCACCGGACATCAGCATGATGATTCTGTCCAGACCGAACGCCAATCCGCCATGAGGCGGCACCCCATATTTGAATGCAT
>CAZCDP010000237.1:0-1884 GCA_964497675.1 uncultured Candidatus Epulonipiscium sp. | reverse complement strand
CTCTCCGTGTTCCCGTTCATTCCCCGAAGTTTCCCGGAAAATATCTGCGATTTGCTCAAATCCCTCGTCCTCTGCCTGATTCCCATAAATCTGATATTTCCCGCTGGCCTTCATTTCTCCATCCATGGCTGTCTTTAGATTTTGGTAAGTCTTGCTATCTTTCCACTCCATATGCTGCCTCCGATTTTTTTCATACCCTATACTTTATGAATCGGAAGTATAAATATACCCACTTTTCCCTGTTTTTCGTCTATTCCTCAATAAACAGTCAAATTATTTGAAAAATGAAAAAAAGGTTGAGAAGCCTTGCAACATTTGTTAGAATAAAGCAGTACGCTTTCT
The DNA here is from genome assembly GCA_964497675.1 of uncultured Candidatus Epulonipiscium sp. Lineage (GTDB taxonomy): Bacteria > Bacillota > Clostridia > Lachnospirales > Anaerotignaceae > CAZCDP01. The sequence goes on along the minus strand of CAZCDP010000237.1, from coordinate 1,542 downwards.
TATAATATAGGAAAGTATGTCGATTTCTGTTTTTCAAAACACCTTGGATGGATGGCCAAACCTCGGTTTTTTTATCCGTCTTTATCTGAAAAACAGGGTTGCATTACAACGTTGGGTAAAATTCAAAGAAGAAAATCAGAAAGGGGATTTTAGTTATGCTTCGCGCATTCAAAGATGATTTGCGAAGAGAATTCAACGGTTACAATTCCGGCGCCCTGATGAAAGACATCATGGCGGGTCTTACCGTAGCGGCAGTTGCTCTGCCTTTGGCTTTAGCCTTTGGTGTCAGCAGCGGTGCCGATGCGGCTTCCGGATTGATTACCGCAATCATTGCAGGTCTTGTCATGAGCTTTCTGGCAGGCGGATATTACCAGATTTCAGGTCCAACAGGCGCAATGGCGGCTATTTTGATGTCCATTATCGCCAATTACGATATGCAGGGCGTTTTCATCGCCACACTCATTGCAGGTATCATACTGCTTCTTGCAGGTATTCTGCATCTGGGACAGCTGACAGCTTTCATCCCAGCACCCGTTATCACCGGCTTTACCTCCGGTATCGCCGTTATCATCGCCTTGGGGCAGGTGGATAACTTCTTCGGTGTCAAATCCGTAGGGGATAGTGCCGTTTCCAAGCTTTTAAGCTATGGACAACTAGGCTTTTCACCCAATATCATTGCCGTTCTTATCGGTCTGTTTGTTATTGTATTTATGATATTTTTCCCCAAAAAATGGAACGCAGTGGTACCCGCTTCTCTTGTCAGTATCATCATAACCACAGCAGCAGCTATTGTGCTGAACCTTGATGTTGCCACAGTCGGCGTCATTCCTAAAACGCTGATTCCCGAAAAGCACCTTGCTCTGGCAGGACTGAATCTAAAAACCATAACAGCCCTTATCACCCCAGCAGTCAGTATTGCTGTATTGGGCATGATAGAAAGCCTTCTCTGCGGTGCTAGTGCCGGACGTATGACAGGTGTTCGGCTCAACAACAACCAAGAGCTTATCGCTCAGGGCGTTGGTAACATTTTAATTCCGTTTTTTGGCGGAATCCCAGCAACTGCGGCAATCGCCCGTACCAGTGTTGCCATCAAATCTGGTGCAAAAACACGCTTGACAGGTATTTTCCACGCCATAGGTCTTTTAATCTCCATGTTCCTGTTAGGCCCTGTTATGTCAAAGATACCTCTGGCGGCTCTGGCAGGTGTTCTCATGATTACAGCGTGGAGAATGAACGAATGGAACTCCATCAAATACATACTTTCTCATAAGTTCAAAGGCGCAACGGTGGAATTTTTTGCCACCATGCTTGCCACCATCATTTTTGACCTGACCGTTGCCATATTGATTGGCGTGCTGATTGGTCTGATTTTTATGGTGACTCGTCTTTCAAATATCGAAATCAACTACGAGGACGTGGATATGTCCCGTATCGCTGTGGATGATCCTGTGCTTTGCAAGCGCTATGACAACGCACGAGTAGCTTATATCACAGGCCCTATGATTTTTGCCAATACCCAGAGCGTTTCGGATATTGCTTCCC
>CAZCDP010000236.1:0-1889 GCA_964497675.1 uncultured Candidatus Epulonipiscium sp. | reverse complement strand
GAAGGCACGACAACCCATAGGACTGATGATTTTACCGTATTTTTTATACATTTCAGAAACATAACCTTCCCCTGTTAGGCTGAGCCAGTCGGGATACATACTTTTACTGGAGCAAAGTACACCGGCTTCAAAAACATCCTCTAAGGGCTGACCTGCTCCATGGAGATTTTCGTCATAAAGAAATACGATTTTCGGGAAAAGTACAGGCTTTTTGCAGTCTTTTTTCCCCTGTCCCTTTCTTCGCACATCCAGCATGGCAATGGAAGCCATTTTTGCAAATTTTCCTGTACCTGTTCCCATAGTCATAGTGATGAAGGGGTAATCGCCACGGCTGGAGGCTACGGTGTTGAATTTGTATTCCCAGCCCTGATAGCCCTGCTCAAAATCATTCAGTACGTCTGCCATGGCTTCTTTGTCAGCCACATCCTCGGAAATTCCAAGGCTTCGGTAACGGTCATAAAATTTTCGGTAGCTTTTTTCAGCAAAAGGCTCCAGCAGCAAATCCACAGAAGGTACCGTAAAACCGCCGTACTGTTGGCTTGCGGCACTTAAAACGATATCGCCGATGACGTCAAAGGCTACATCCAAGGTCTTTGGTTCATTGTACCAGAGGTTGCCCATTTCAAAGCCCCCGGAGAGTACGGTTTTCACATCGAAAAGACAACAGTTCATGGTGTCACGTCTTGCAGACATATCGTGGATATAGATATAACCGTCACGGCAGGCTTGTAATTCTTCTGTGGTCATGAAAAATTTCTGGTATAACTCCTTGTTCAACTGATTGAAAATTAAGCTCCGTTTGGTGGAAACCAGAGCGCTGTCTGTATTACTGTTTTCTTTGTCGCCAATATACATGATGGATTGGCTTTTTTATAAACCTCGTCCAGCATCTGCACAAAGTCCTGTTTATAGTTGCGATAGTCACGATAGCTTTTTGCAACGATGGGCTTGGTCTGCTCCAAGGCACTTTCTACGATATTGTGCATTTCGCTGATATGAATTCCTTCTTTCTGCAAAGAACGTGCTTTCGCTTCCACGAAGGTGCAGATGAAATCTAGTTCGGCTTTTGTAAATTTAGACATGGCACGATATGCGGATTTATTTACGGCAACGACAACCTTTTGTACGTTGAAATCTTCTCTTGTGTTATCTTTTTTTATGACATACATAGATATTTCACTCCCCTTACTCTCTTTCTTTTTTTAACATAAACACTATATAGAGTATATGAATGAGAATAATAATACCATATATTGATAAAAAGTGCAATAATTATTTGCACCAGCCAAGCGTACAGGCTACGGCTTTGTGCCAACCGTCCAATTTTTTCAGACGCAGACTTTCCTCCATAGCGGGGTAAAAGGTTTGGGAAATTCTTCGGTTTTTCTGTATATCCTCCCTATCTTTCCAGTATCCTACGGCAAGGCCCGCCAGATAAGCCGCACCCAAGGCTGTAGTTTCAATACAGACGGGGCGTTCTACTGGCACGCCTATGATGTCAGACTGGAATTGCAGGAGAAAATCATTGGCACAGGCACCGCCGTCGGCACGAAGGGAACACAGGCGGATACCCGAATCCTCCTCCATTGCCTTTAGTACGTCATAAGTTTGATAAGCTAGGGATTCCAGTGTGGCACGAACGATATGACACTGATTGACACCGCGGGTCAGGCCTAAGATTGCCCCCCTTGCATAGGGATCCCAATGGGGTGCGCCAAGACCTGTGAAGGCAGGTACCATATAGACGCCATTGGTATCAGCCACTTGCTTTGCCATGGTTTCTGATTCTGATGCGGAAGAAATCAGATGCAGTTCATCACGGAGCCACTGGATTGCCGCGCCAGCCACAAAAATGGAGCCTTCCAGTGCATAGGTTACTTGCCCCTCCA
>CAZCDP010000235.1:0-1922 GCA_964497675.1 uncultured Candidatus Epulonipiscium sp. | reverse complement strand
GGCAGATTACAACAGACCATTCCTATGTCATGGAGCTGGTGAAGATGGGGAACATTACCATAGAGGAAGCGGCGGTGCATCCCCAGCGCAATATTATTACCAGAGCCGTAGGCACCAGAGAAACTGTGGAGGTGGATACCTGTATGGATGAGTTGCAGACAGGAGATTTGATTCTTATGTGTTCTGATGGTCTTTCTACCATGCTGACAGATGTAGAAATCAAAAAAATTCTGAAAAAAGATTCGGATTTGGAAGTAAAAGCACAGGAGCTTGTTGATTGCGCCAATGAAAAAGGTGGATATGACAATATTTCAGTTGTCTTAATAGAAGAATAGGAGGTGGAAAACGATGTTGGCAAACGGTACTATATTAAGCAGTAGATATGAGATAATAGAGAAAATTGGTTCCGGCGGTATGGCTGTTGTTTTCCGTGGAAAAGACCGTAAACTAGAGCGTTATGTTACTATAAAGGTTTTAAGAGAGGAATATATTGGGGATGAAGAATTTATTTCCCGTTTTAAATCAGAAGCTTGCTCAGCGGCACGCCTTTCTCATCCCAATATCGTAAGGGTTTATGATGTCGGGGAGGACGAAAACGTTTATTATATTGTCATGGAATATATCCATGGGGATACGTTGAAAAAGGCAATCAAAGAAAAAGCCCCTTTTGATACCAAATCCACCATCAATGTCACCATACAGATGGCTTCCGCAATTTCTCATGCCCATAAGAACCATATCATACATAGGGATATCAAGCCCCAAAACATTTTGGTTGGTACGGATGGCATTGTAAAGGTGACGGATTTTGGAATTGCCAGGGCAGCAACAGAATCAACTATGACGGCAACAGCCAACGCCATCGGTTCTGTGCATTACTTTTCACCGGAACAGGCACGGGGCGGCTATGTAGATGAAAAAAGTGATATTTATTCTTTGGGTATCACTATGTTTGAAATGGTGACAGGACAGCTGCCCTTTCAAGGAAATAATTCAGTTGCCATTGCTTTGAAGCATATCAATGAAGAATTGCCGGATATTCGTCAGTATAACCCCAATGTATCCAAAAGTCTGGAGGGGATTATTCGAAAGGCAACCAAAAAAAGAGCGGATGAACGCTATGCCAGTATTGATTTGCTTTTGGCAGACTTGATTCGGGCACGAACCGATTCTTCCGGTGGCTTTGTCAAGGAAAATCATTTGGCACAAAAAGCGGCGGCGGCTGGTATTGGGGCAGGTCTTGGGACAGCGGCAGGGGCAAAGATTGCTGAGGCTGGGGAAAAAAATTCGGAAGCTTTGACCAAGAAGCCTACGCCCCAGGCAACAAAAACTTTGGAATATGTGTCAAATAATCAGCCAAAGCGTAATAGAATAACGGCAGATGGGGCAGAGACACAGATACCGCCCACAGGAAGAAAGACGAAGATGGCAGAATTGCCTGAAAGTGGTGTGGGATTTGATAAATATAATAAGAAATTAAAGATTTCTAAGGACGATGAGTTTGAAAAAGAATATGAGGAAGCACATCCTCTGCGAAAAAGCAGACCGCCTAAGAAATTTGGAAAAGAGCGGAGAAATCCACGACTGGAAGAAGATTATGAAAACAATCATGACAAGCATCAGGAAAGAAAGGTTATTATTGCAGCTGTTATCACAGCACTTGTGATTATTGCCGGCATCAGTGCGGCAGGTATTCATATATTAGGAGGGCCCGGGGGCTTATTTTCCTTTAGTCAGGCCGGTGACATCGAGGTGCCGTCTTTTGAAGGAGAGAGCTTCGAAAGTGCAGAAGCAATGGCAAAGGATTTGGGTTTAAAAATCGTCAAGGAAGGCGAAGATTACAGTAAATATTATTCAACAAACCTAGTTATTTTTCAATCCATATCGGAAGGCAGCAAGGTGAGAAAAGGTACAGAAATCGG
>CAZCDP010000234.1:0-1926 GCA_964497675.1 uncultured Candidatus Epulonipiscium sp. | reverse complement strand
TTTTTACATTGGTTGGAGTGGGGCATATTTTAGACACCTATATTTTAGGAAAAGGTGGTGTCATCAGAACAGCAGTGATATTTTTCTATCTATCCAATGAAGGAATTAGTATTTTAGAAAATTCGGCGAAAATTGGATTGCCTATTCCTGAGAAACTCAAAGAGGTATTGGTGCAGTTAAAGGATGAGAAAAAATAGCAAATATGCTTGAGAAAAAAGGAGGTTTTTCATGTCAGAACAGCAATTACAGAATGAAATAAATTATAATCAGTCGGTGAAAATCATAACGCATTTACTGGAAAAAGGCTTGATTTCACCAGAAGAATATCACAAAATAGACCGATTAAATCGGAAATCTTTCTCTCCCCAGTTGGCAGAGTTAATGCCATAATGCCTTGATGTAGTGGTTACTTCGAGGTAACATCACAATAGAGGGGGTGAGAGGATGAAAAAGATTACAGAAATCAAACCAATCAATCAAAATCTTATGGCTGGGTTGCGGAAACAAAAAACAGCAGCCTATGCCAGAGTATCCACAGGACAGGCAGACCAGTTGGAAAGTTTGTCTGCCCAAGTGGAGCATTATACGGATTACATTAAAAATAATCCAGAGTGGGAATTTGCAGGCATTTATATTGACGCAGGGATTTCGGGTACAAAAGCAGAGAAACGGTTAGAATGGTTAAGGCTGATAAAGGATTGTGAAAACCATAAAGTGGATTTTATTATCACCAAGTCCATTAGCCGATTTGCCAGAAATACCGTAGAGTGTTTGGAAACCATTCGGAAACTTCTTGATCTTGGTGTAGGCGTGTATTTTGAAAAGGAAAATCTGAATACCTTACATATGGATGGAGAATTAATGTTATCCTTACTTAGTTCCATTGCTGCCGATGAGTCAAGGTCGATTTCCCTCAATAATAAATGGGCAATCAAAAAAAGGTTTCAAAATGGAACATATAAACTTTCTTCGCCACCTTATGGATATGACTATGATGGGCAAGGGTTGGTAGTGAATCCAGAACAAGCAGAAGTGATAAAACGTATTTTTGCAGAAGCCTTGCAAGGAAATGGTACAAGGGCAATTGCCATGGAACTCAATGCAGAAGGGATACCACCACAACGAGGAACAAAGTGGCACCCTGCTAGAATACGAGCCATTTTAGGTAATGAACGGTACATTGGAGATGTCCTTTTGCAGAAAACTTATACCGATGAAAACTTTCACCGATTTATCAATGATGGGGAAGAAGAACGGTATTATATTGCAGATAACCATGAAGCCATTGTCAGCAAAGAGGATTTTGAAGCAGTAGCAAATATCTTGCAACAACGGAGATTGGAAAAGGGCATGACAGGGAAAGATGAAAAGTTTAAAAATCGGTATGCCTTCTCGGGAAAAATCATTTGTGGAGAGTGTGGGAATACGTTCAAGCGTAAAATCAATACCAAAGCAAAGGATACGAAATATGTGGCTTGGGTTTGTAATACCCATATCCAAACCAATGGACAGGATTGCTCTATGCTTTTCATTCCAGAGCAAATAATACAATCTGCCTTTGTGGTCATGATGAATAAACTCTTTACCAATCGAAGTAGAATTTTACAACCATTACTGGAGAAGTTAAAAAGCCAAGCGCAACAAGGACAATGTGTAGAACTATTAGAATGGAATCAAAAAATACAGGAACTATTGGAGCAGGTACAACACCTTACGAGTTTGATGACGCAAGGGTATGTAGAACCTGCTCTTTTTTATGAGGAAAATAATCGATTACAGATGGAACTTATGGAAGCAAAAGAAGAAAGAGCAAATTTGCAAAGGGTAAGAGAAAGTGAAGAAACGATTCTGACCAAAACAGAGGAGCTAGTGAAATACTTTTCTAAAGAAGGGAAAATTCTTGAAACATATGATGGGAGTTTATTC
>CAZCDP010000233.1:0-1933 GCA_964497675.1 uncultured Candidatus Epulonipiscium sp. | reverse complement strand
ACCATGAGAATCATTTTATCCGGATAATCTGTCACAAGCCTAAGGGACAAGGTGCCCGCAATTACAATAATATAAATTAAAAAACTTTCCCACTTTCCCCACAGTTTCATTTATGATTCATCCTGTCTGTCTGCTTCCGACGGCGCAAACTATAATACTGAATGGCACAAACCACAGTCAGTATCATCAAAATCGCTCCCACAGAATCGGAAAGCGTTTGATTGGCGGTAATAAACATCTCATCTGCCATAATCTGCAGGGTATGTCCCTGTTCCGAAATTTTATGCTCTAGAGGTAACAAATCTTGAATTTTGTCAGCAAAATAAGGGTTCTGTGCCAAAGAATTCATAATGGGTGCCCGATAAAAAGCAATGATCGTGCCTGTTCCAAAAATCACTGTAAAAGCACCCCAGACATGACCCCAAACCTTATTTTGAATACTGTATTGCACTTGAAATTCATGCTCAGAAATCTGTCTAATTTGTGCCATCACCCGGCTTTCAAAATTTGGGGGTGCTTCCTCTAAAGGGATTTCTTCAAATTCTTTCAGTATAAAGTCGTAGGTTTGAAAGCTTTCTTTACACAAGGGACAGTTTGAAAGATGTATATTTAAAATCTCTGCTTCCTTTTTAGAAATTTCACCATCCATGTATTTCATGATAAATTGTTCTGACTCCTGACAGTTCATGATGTATCACCCTCTTTCTTTTTCCAGATTTTCTTTCAGCATTTTCCGACCTCTGAAGATACGGTTTTTTACCTTTGACAGCGGTTCTCCGATAATATCCGCAATTTCTTGGTATCGCAGCCCCTGCTGATGATACAGGACAATCGGAATTTTATAAATATCAGGTAAACCTGCTATAACGGCAGCAAGTCCCTGCTTTTCTTCTCTGCTGATATATTCCTTTTCCGGTGTAATATTGTTCGCCGGTTCATAAACCATATCATCCATACTGACTGTTTCCTGTTTTTTCTTTCTTCTATAGTCTATGACATGGTTTGTCGTGATACGTATGAGCCATGTGGAAAATTTATATTCCGGCTGATATTTGTCCAGATTTTTGTATAGCTTGATGAAAACCTCCTGTGCCAAATCATTGGCATCCTCTGTGTCATTGACCATACGGAGGACAACAGAATAAACAAGGTTTTTATAGCGTGACAAAAGCTCGGCAAAAGCATCTTCATTACCATTTATGGACTGTTTCACCAATTCATAGTCATCAAATCTTTTCAACACTGATTTCCTCTCTTTGAAAAGGCAGTTAAACATATCCTTTGTTCCTAAATTAAAATACGTTTTCTGCTGTCATTAGTCTGTATTTACACTATTTTTGTTCTTGAAAAAATAGAGTTGTCCATTTTCTGTCTTCTCCTAATTCCGAGTTAGTAAAAATCATTCTGGCATTTTCTATAAAAGTTTCCGGTTCTGATAAGGATGGGCTAAAATGTGTCAACCACAACTTAGAAACGTTCCCTTGTTTTGCCAAATTCGCTGCTTCAGAAAAAGTCATATGTTTGTTTACAATGGCTTTTTTCTTCTTTTCATTTTCACCATACATTCCTTCACAAATAAATAAATCGGTGTCTTTGATAAAATTAACCAGCTTACTTACAGGTCTGGTATCGGTGCAATAACAGACAGAAATGCCTTTTCTGATTTCGCCCAAAACCATAATAGTAATTGGGTTTGTTATAATACTATCTTTATTTTGTTTCACACGAATATTGTAATTCCCTTCAAATTCAGTACTACCCTCTTTTTGTATCTTTGACCACAATGGTTTCGGAATATTTAATTCCTGTGCTTTTTTTACATCAAATTTCCCTTTGCGTTTCACCTCAATGCGATACGCAAAGCATTTTACCATATGGTCAACAGGTTGATACCGAATATGAAAATCACCAACACGAATTACTTCCGGTGTTT
>CAZCDP010000232.1:0-1941 GCA_964497675.1 uncultured Candidatus Epulonipiscium sp. | reverse complement strand
AGTTTTGTCGCCACCACAAAATGGAAGGGGGCAACAACACGCAAAAATCTGCTGCCTGCAAGTATAACCTCTTGATTACCCTCATCGTTTACAAACAGTTCTAAAATTTCTTTTGTACAGCTAAGTTCAAAAAGAACAGCGGCAGCAGTGATACTAAGAGCCATAATCAGCGCCGTTCGATAGCCCTGTTTAACCCGTTCCGGTTTGCCAGCACCAATATTTTGCGCCGTATAGCTAGAAAAGGCATTGGCCATGGTCATAATTGACATGACCACAAAAGTATTGATTTTAAAGGATGCACTATATCCGGCTACAACGTCTGCCCCAAAGCTGTTAATGATTCCCTGCAAAAAAACCTGACCCACAGAAACAAAAGATTGTTGTAAAATGCTGGGTACACTAAGTTTTGTCATGACCCATAAAAGTTTCGAATCAAAGAGTTTTACTGCACCGTTTCCGGTTATTTTTTTTGTCCGTCCATATAGAGTGGTAACAACCAATACAGATGAAATACCCTGTGCAATAAAGGTCGCCCATGCAACACCTGCAACACCCATGTGCAGCAAGATTACAAAAACTAAATCCAAAACGATATTTAATATTGATGAAAAAATCAAAAAGTATAGAGGGGTTTTGGAGTCACCTAAAGCAGTAAAAACTGCAGTTGCTGCATTGTATAGAAACAGAAAAACAAGACCAAAAATATAAATCCTTAAATAAAGAGCTGAATCGTTAAATATATTTTCCGGTGTGTGAATCTGTTTCATAATTGGATTACAAATAAAAATTCCCAAAATTGTCATAATGATGGACAATACAAAAAGGGAATACATTGTAGTAGAAATAGCAGATTTTAATTTGGCATAATTTCTTTCTCCGAAAGTTTGAGAAACTAAAACTGAACAACCCATACTTGCGCCAGAGGCTACAGAAATAAACAAAATTGTAATAGGATAAGAAGCGCCTACAGCTGCCAAGCCATTTTTTCCAATGAAATTACCTGCTACCATACTATCTACAATATTATATAATTGTTGGAACATCATGCTTAAAAGCATAGGCAGAGAAAATTTCCATAGTATTTTAAAGGGCGAACCTTTTGTCATATCATTTATCATTATGTACACTTCCTAATTTCATACATTATTAAAATCTATCGTATTATATAATTTTCCAACTGTGAAATACATAAATATTTTCGACAGTATTCATAGTTTTTTTCTATATTTACAAATAAAATCCTAAAAAGCTTCTTAAAAAATCTAATAGCATATCTCATGATACCATTTTGTACAGGCCACTAAAAAAAGGAAGGGTATTATGACCAGTTCAGAACCATTCCTACACCCACTTCCTTCAGTGGGATTTCCTTATGTATTTCCGCCCTTACCGCAAAAGAAGTACAGTGACAAGGGTATAGCTCTGTGATATGATTTTTTTTGAGATAGATAATGGTTTTGGCGACCTGCTCTGAAGGCTCAAAGAGATGGAACCCACCAATAATCCCCAAAATCCTATCCTGACAGCAGACTTTTTTTGCATACTCTGCAATATTACAGATGCCGCTATGAGAACATCCTGTGATGAGATAGAGCCCTTTTTCTGTCCGATAAACCAAGGCTGAATCGTCCATAATCAAATCATCTTCATAGTTGCCCTGTTTTTCTTGACAACCAACGACTTTTCGTTTTTCAAAATCATTGCTTTGCGGAATCTCTCCTAGAAAAATAATATTTTTGCTGACAAATGTCGGTTCTTTGGATAATTGCAACTGACAGGATACCTCTAATTCCTCACACGAAACAGAGGTACCTATGTTCAGTTCTCCTATACATTTTTTACAAAAGGCATCAGGGTGGGCAATGACTTTTTGTTTTTTTCCTATTTTGAAGGGGAAGTATTGCAGGCCCCCTATGTGGTCATTATGACCATGGGAAATAA
>CAZCDP010000231.1:0-1963 GCA_964497675.1 uncultured Candidatus Epulonipiscium sp. | reverse complement strand
AAGTACCTCTCGGTTTCTGATTCTTTAAGGTCAAAAGACCTTTCTTTTTGCTGGACTATAAGCATACGCATTTTAGCAGAAAAGAAAGGTCTTTTGACCTTTAAGAATCAGAAACCGAGAGGTACTTGTATTATGAATGAATTCAAACGTAAATTAATTGAAATCAGCACCAGCATTTTAAATGCATCCAGAAATGAGTTGTATTTGTCTATGCGCTTTTTGGACATTGCTTTGAGTGGGCTTGGCTATGAGCTGAACCTGTCCAGCCTTTATGTGGGTACAGACGGCGAAAAAATATACTATAATCCCAGATATTTGACCAATGCCTATGAATCCGACCGTATTTTGGTCAATCGTGCTTACCTGCATATGATTTTGCACTGCATATTTCGTCATATGCTGAATCAAAAGGACAGAGATGAGGCGTACTGGAATCTAGCCTGTGATATCGCTATCGAATCCATCATCGACAGTATGGACTATCGTGCCATCAAGCTGACAGTGTCTGATACGCGAAATGAGATGTATGAGGAGCTTCGCCAAAATCTAAAGGTTTTAACTGCCGAAGGAATCTATGAAAAACTTCAGGACTTATCATTATCCGAACTGGAATTTCAACATCTAGCTAAGGTTTTCTGGGTGGATGACCATGTTTTCTGGATTAGCAATAAAGATAATGAAGAACCGGGAAACAATGACTCCGACGATAACGAGAATAATCCTGACGATAAAAATGAAAATGATGATAAAAATAAAGATGGTTCAGGAAATGATGATTCTGGTAAGGATAATAGACAGGATGAGGATGACAACAGACAGAAAAAAAGTAAGGAGCAGTTGGACGAGCTACGGGATAAGTGGCAGCATATCAGCGAAAAAATGAAAACAAATTTGGAAACCTTCTCAAAAGAAGTGGGAGAAGAAGCGGGAAATATTCTTGACTACATCACCGTTGAAAACCGAGAACGGTATGATTACAGAAGTTTTTTACAAAAATTTGTAACATTAAAGGAAGATATGCGGGTTGATGATGATGCTTATGATTATGTTTTCTATACGTATGGCTTGCAGCTTTACGGCAATATGCCCTTGATTGAAGCACTGGAGTATAAAGAAGTGAACAAAGTAGAAGAATTGGTCATTGCCATTGACACCTCAGAATCCTGTTCAGATGGGTTGATAAAGGATTTTTTAGCAGAAACCTATTCCTTATTGCGAAACAGAGAAAATTTTTTCAAAAAAACGAATATCCATATTGTTCAGTGTGATGCGGAAATCCAGATGGATCAGAAAATCACTTGTGAAGAAGATTTGAAACTATATATGGAGGATTTTGCAGTGCGAGGTTCCGGTGGTACGGATTTTCGTCCTGTTTTTGATTATGTAGATAAGTTAATTGAAAAAAAGGCATTTCAAAATTTGAGAGGTCTCATTTATTTTACTGACGGCTACGGCCAATTTCCGCAAAAACGACCAAAGTATGATACTGCCTTTGTTTTTATGCAGGAAGATTATAGGGATGTCGGTGTTCCGCCTTGGGCAATTAAGCTGGTATTAGGGCCGGAGGATTTGGTAAAAAGAAATAAATAGGACTTAAAGGAGAAGGAATATGAATATTAAGAGTGCAAAGGAAGAAATCAAAAATGCAGTGAAAGCATATCTGCTAAAGGATGAATTTGGGGAATATAAGATGCCCACCATAAGACAACGTCCCATTCTTTTAATGGGCCCTCCGGGTATCGGAAAAACAGCCATTATGGAGCAGATTGCGAGGGAATGCAGTATCGGGCTTGTGGCATATACGATTACGCACCATACAAGACAGAGTGCCATCGGTCTGCCGTTTATCCAAACAAGAAAATACGGGGGACAGGAATATTCTGTTACGGAATATACAATGAGTGAAATTATTGCGTCAGTCTATGAAAAAATAGAATTGACAGGATTGAAAGAGGGTATCCTG
>CAZCDP010000230.1:408-1974 GCA_964497675.1 uncultured Candidatus Epulonipiscium sp. | reverse complement strand
CCATTGCGGACATCGTTGTTGCTGTCAATGCAGGACAGATTAAGACAGGTGCTCCTGCAAGGTCAGACCGTGTTGCAAAATATAATCAGCTTCTCCGTATTGAGGAAGAATTGGGCGATGTTGCAGAATATCCAGGTAAAAAGGCTTGGTTTAATTTACAGTAATAGTAAGTAAAATGATATAATGTAAAAATAAAAAGCAGGGCGGAACATTTATTCCAACCTGCTTTTGTTATACAAAAACACCAGCATCCAAAAATGCCCATAAGGATGGGCAGAAAGGATATTTTTATTTATTCAGATTTCTGATATGCATATAAACAGTATTTTTAGAAATGCCGAGCCTGTCCGAAATAGTGATGACAGAATCTTTTAGATTAAAGATACCTTTACTGTAAAGGAGGGAAACGATTTCTTTATTTTTGTTGGATGAAGAAATAGACAAATCGTTATATACAGTTTCTTTCGCTTCGTCTAAAGCACAAAGCATTAAATCTTCTACATTATCTACATAATTTTCAAAAAGACTATTATCATTGTTGACTGTCGTAGATGGTACAAAGGCCTGCATAAAAGTGGAAAGGGTTGTATTTAAGAAAAAATTAATACAAAACAAACCAATGATAGTATTGTTTTCTCCCCGAATAATAGAAATAGAAGATTTTAGTTGTTCATTTTTTTTGTTTTTCGCAAAATAATTGATATACTTTGAATCAGGTGTTTCGGATATTTTACTTAACATAGAGAGTGCAAAATCTGTAATGGGAGAACCGACACTACGGCCGGAACGACTGCCGTTTATAATTTTAATAACAGATGAATCCAGACTTTCCAGACTATGTACAATGACTTCACAGCTATTTCCCCAAAAATCAGCAAGCCCTTCTGCAATGTTTTTATAAGAATCCAATATTTTTCTATCTGTTTCAGTTAAAGTGACTGTTGGATTTTTCATTTTTTCCCCTCCTATTAAAATAGATACAAAAATAGTATATCTTAAAGACACAAATATTTCAATACAACAGGTAAAATATTTTAATAGTGCATTACTTTATTGTTGTAAAATGGAAGGAAAAGTAAAATATGGATTTTTTCGGGCTGGGATTTAAAAGAAACTCTTTAAAAAAGCTGTTTTTTAAATATAAAAAGAACTTCCAAGGAAATAATCAATGGAGGTTCTTTTCGTTTATGAGTCACTCGGGGTTCGAACCCGAGACACCTGGATTAAAAGTCCAGTGCTCTACCAACTGAGCTAGTGACCCGTATCATGTTCACAACAGAAATTATTATACTAAATTAAAAAAGGCTTGTCAACAAATTTTTTTAAAAAACAATAAAAACTGTCAAAAAACTTTACTTTGCTAGATAAATTAGGCTTGTCTGATTCATCTAGCAAAACACAGTTTTCCGTTATGGGTCGAGGATAAAAACCTGGCGGCAGTTTGGAGGTAAAACCTTCAGAATGAAGACAAACCTATATTGAGTTCCTCCTTTTATGCTTTTGAATCCAGGACGGCCGCAATTTTCTCTTGGTGAGATAGTAAAGTATGTTTTGTTTTCCGCATAT
>CAZCDP010000230.1:0-398 GCA_964497675.1 uncultured Candidatus Epulonipiscium sp. | reverse complement strand
GAAAACGAAGGAGAATGGTCATGGAACGGTTTTCTGAACTGAAACAAAAAGAAGTCATTAATATCTGCGACGGTTGTCGTTTGGGCTTTGTCTGCGATTTGGAGTTTGAGGAAAAATGGGGAAAAATCACCACGCTTATCATACCGGCAGAAGGCAAGATGTGGAACCTGTTTTGTAAAGTAAGGGAGTATCGTGTACCTTGGCGGTGTATCAAGAAAATAGGGGATGATATTATACTGGTGGAAGTAGACCCGGATGATGTGCTAATCCAGTCTTGTGATTGATTTTCGGAAAAGTGGGGGAAAACGGGAAATTTTGTTGACCGTCTTGGTTTTGTGTTTTATACTAATCATATCTATGAGCAAATGTACAAAATATGTTTCATGTCGTAAGATTTG
>CAZCDP010000229.1:0-2024 GCA_964497675.1 uncultured Candidatus Epulonipiscium sp. | reverse complement strand
TCATTTTTTCGATACCTTCTGAAACACCACGTGTGATGATGAAAATTGTCAAAAGAGAGAAGATAGCGGGATAGATGATAGCACCCTGAAGGGGGAAACCTTCTGCTCCCAGCATTCTTAAAAAGTATGCCATAGGGTCAGCATAAATTGTACTGGATTCCACGAGGTAACCAACAATATATTTGATTACCCAGCCGCCAACCTGTGTATAGTAGCATAGAATGATAAAGCCTGTTAATACACCTAAGCCACCTATCCAAGCGAACTTTGAATTTAATTCCCTAATGGCACCGATGGCATTTTTCTTGGTTTTACGTCCGAGAACAAATTCACCCAACATAACGGTTGTACCGACGAGCGCAACAAGGATAATATAAACGAGAATGAAACTGCCGCCGCCACCGTTGTAAGCCTTACCGGGGAATTTCCAGATATTACCCAAACCAACTGCGGAGCCTGCTGCTGCAAGAATGAAACCAAGTTTACTTCCAAATTGACCACGGTTTTCTTCTGTAACTGCATTATTATTTGACATATTATTCCTCCTAACTACAAATAGATAAAGCTCGCTTCGAATGAATAAAGATATAAGGCCGAAGGAGCAAAGAAGCCTTAAAATCTTTGGCGTAATCTGTAAAGTTCACACATCATCATAATTTTGAAAGGACATATAAATAATATAATTTCGTTCTGATTTCTTTTCTGGAAAGTTCTTTTGAAAAATCCGTTTTAGTAATTGTTACTGCTACTATTGTTTAAAACATTGCCGATTGTATGCAATTCCCTACAAAACATTCACACGGGTACCGCATTGTGTCTTATCACCAGCTCCCTTTTTAAAATAAGGATCTCAATCTAAGATATGCCGCAAATGATGCATTATGATGATGAAAAAATAGAGAAAATTGTTTTTTTACAGATTACATGATTCGATTTCAGAGTACTCTTTTTTTTAAAAAAAAGCTATAAATTTTTCGTTAAAATTCTAAATTTTACAATAAAAGGAAATTAATATGGGCGTAAGAATGATGGTAAAGGACATTTTTTGATAAAATAAAAGGGAAATGGATTAGAAAAAGGGAAAGGAAAAGAAAGAAAAGGGCAGGAAAAAGCCGGAAGGGAAAATCCTTCCGGCTGAATTCATTTAGAGTGTTATGAAAAAATTACATTGCAGGGTAATTTTTTAGTTTTGTCTGATTTGGGATCAAGACAGAGCCATACCAAATACCATACCACCAATGATGATGGAAGCGATACCGATTGGAGCCGCAATTTTAATCAGGAAGGACCAGACACCTGCCAGAGTAAATTTATATTTGCCATCTGAGGTAGCCTCCTGTACGCCGTTTTTGGTTCCCCAAATCCAGCCAACAAAGATACAGGTAAAGAATGCACCAATTGGCATCAGCAGACGGTCTGTCAGGTATTCCATAAAGTCGCCGAAGATTGGGAATTGTAAGCCACTACCGTCAAGCCAGATGCCCTTGATTGGAAGGTATGCCTGAGATAATGTGTAAAAAATACCAATTACAAAGGTGATAAGACCAACAACAATGGTTGTTTTCTGGCGGCTAAATCCTTTTTCTTCGATGATATATGCAACTGAACCCTCCAGAATGGATGTTGAGGAGGTAACTGCTGCGAAGAACAACAGGAAGTAGAACAATACACCGAAAAGGGTACCGCCTGGAATTGCCTGGAATACACCAGCTAATGAAGCAAATGCAAAACCGCCGCCCATACCGGGAGCAACGCCAGTAGCAAATACAGCAGGGATAATCATGAAGCCTGCGAATAAAGCGACTAATGTGTCAAGGGTACAAACGATTGCGGTATTGGAAATAAGGTTTTCATCTTTACTTAAATAGGAACCATATGTAATCATAATGCCCATACCTAAGGACAGGGAGAAGAATGCCTGACCTAAGGCAGAAAGAACGACACCAACGGTAATTGTTGAAAAATCAACGTGGAATAAATATCTAACACCTTCGTCAGCGCCTGGAAGTGTACAGGAGCGAATC
>CAZCDP010000228.1:0-2024 GCA_964497675.1 uncultured Candidatus Epulonipiscium sp. | reverse complement strand
GAAAGACTGGCAGCAGAAATGAGCCATAATCGTATGGCGGAGTTACTTGAAAAAGATGATTTTTGTTGCGGAACGCACGTTGAAAAAGATGGTTTTGAGTGTATAGCGGATAATTTAAATTGTGCAGATTGCTTGAAAGAATGGCTTATGAAAGAAAGTAAATAATTTTCAGAAAGGAGGGGCAAGAATGAGTGGAATTGATATTTTAAAGGATTTGCTTGTAAAAATGAAGCATGACCAGCTTAAAATATGGGAAAAAAATTGCCCGTACTCAGGCGAACAAAAAGAAATGTATGAGTTTACCATTGAACACTGTATACAGGAAATCGAAAGCCAAAGATATCTCGAAGATTTTACCCTTAACTTTTTTGACGGAATGTTTGAGTTGGCAAAGACTGTTTATAAAGAAAAACCAGACGTACACAGCTTCATCAACTATGTAGAAGAACTTGTTAAAAAAGATTTGGAGGGATAATGATGAACCGTTGGACTAGGCCGGATAAAGATTATTTGACATATGAGGAATGCAAGGAACAGGGATGCAGCGAGTATTATGCTAGGGAGCAGGAACTTTGCAGACGGTTGAAATATTTTGAAGATTTACAAGAACAAGGTCGATTGGTGGAGTTGCCTTGCAAGGTAGGGGAGGCGGTTAGAGCTATTGTAAATAGACCTTTCAATGGAAACAACTTGACGATTTTCGGAGAGGTATCTGATATTCAGACAGTAGTAAGGGTTGTTCATAGTGGATGCAGATATGTTAATTTTTTGATATCGGATTTTGGGAAAACTGTATTCCTTACCGAAGAGGAAGCTTTAAAGAAGATGAAAGACGAATAAAAACAGAAAGGAGTAAGAGGTTTGGTCGACCGATAAACAGCTGTTTACTCCTGTGATGAAAATGAGTAAAAATGTTAAAGATAGAATGGCTGAAATTGGGGCAGATAGGAAGATATCTGACTTCAATATTAAGCAAAAAATGGACTATGAATTTAAGAAAAGCTATGCATATATAAGAGCGTGGGAATTTTATAACGAATGTATCGCTAGAAAATTAAGTTGTCATGTGTCGGTTGGTGGATTGGATAGTATTACACTGTTTCTTTTCTTGAAAGACATTGGGATTCATGTTCCTGGGATTTCAGTATCTTACTTGGAAGATAGAAGTATACAGGATGTTCACAAGCAACTCGGCATAGAAAGACTACGTTCCGCAAAAAAGCCTGATGGTACATGTTGGAGCAAGGTAGACATTATTAAAAAATTTGGTTTTCCAGTTCTCTCGAAGGAAATTGCGAGCAAAATAGAATTGTTGCAAAATCCAACAGAAAAGAATAAAACCGTCAGACACGCAATTATAACGGGAGAAACAGGCGAATATGGCGGGTATAGGAAAAATACAAGAATGAAGTTATCTCAATGTTGGCTTGAAAAATTTGGAGGTTATGAAAACAATAACGAAGGTGTTAATTACGGTATTCCTAATTTTAAAGTATCCGCAAAATGTTGCTATTATCTCAAAGAAAAACCGTGTGATAATTGGGCGAAAGAGCATAACAGCGTGCCGTATCTTGGACTTATGGCTTCCGAAGGTGGGCGAAGAGCGAAAAGTCTTAAAATAAACGGATGCAATTACTTTGGAAAAACAACAATTAGATCGGCACCATTCGCAATATTCAACAGACAAGATTTATTGCAATTAGCACTGGATTTAAACGTACCGGTGCCGGCGATTTACGGAAAAATTGAGAGAACGGCGGACGGAACACTGTTCACGACAAAGGCACAAAGGACAGGATGTAGTATGTGTGGTTTTGGAATTACAATGGAAAAAAGACCTCATAGGTTTGATTTATTACGTGATCGAAATGAAAAAGAATGGAAATTCTGGATGTACGACATTGGTTGGGGTAATGTCCTTGATTATATCGGAATTGAATGGGAAAATCCACCGGGTGTGATGAAGGGGCAATTAAAGGTGGATAGTTAAAAAAACAGAAAGGGGAACGAGTTGCGGCCGCATA
>CAZCDP010000227.1:0-2034 GCA_964497675.1 uncultured Candidatus Epulonipiscium sp. | reverse complement strand
TGCTCCAACGCTCTTCGAAAACCGATGTACCTAGCTCTGTTATTCCTGCAGGGATAATTACAAGATGGATTGGTAGGGACTGAAATGCACTATCGCCTATTTTCTTAAGGGAGGCTGGCAATTTTAAGGCTCTTATTCTGCTACACTGATCAAATGCCCTTTCGCCGATCTCCTGCACACCGTCGGGCATGACTATGTTTTCCAAATTTGTGCATCCCTTAAATGCACAACCACCAATTCTCTTGAGCGTTGAAGGAAGAATGATTTTTTTAAGATTTGTACAACCTTCAAAAGCACCATACCCCAGTTCTTCTACTCCTTCCGGAATCACAAAAGATTCAAACCGTCTGCAATCTTGGAAAGCATTATCACCAAGTTTCTTTACACTTTTAGGGATGTTAATATTCCTAAGATTGGTACAACCACTGAAACCTCCAAGTTCAACACATCCCTCCGGAATGGATATTGTTTCCAATAATGTGCATCCATAGAAGGCACTACTTGTTATACGCTTAACTGAATTCCGAAGAATGACCCTCTTTAATTGGACACATTTTGAAAAAGTATGGCTTCCGATTTCTTCTACGTTTTCAAGCTCAACTTCCTCTAATTTTTTGCAATCAGAAAAATTGGGGAGTTTGCTAAACATCGTACCGTTTGTTTCTTTTATCGAACATAACAAAGAAACCTTTTTTAGGTTAGGAATCGCCGAAAAGCGAAGGCCTCCTACATTTCCACCTCTATTAACGGTTATTTTTTCTAAAAACTTGCAGTCTTCCAAAGGAGAAGAAAAACCAAATCCTCCTTGTACACTTCCGTTTATAATCAGTTCCTTTAAACTACTGCATCTCTCAAAAGCAGATGTATTAACTTCGGTATGTCCATTGATCGTAACTTTCTTAAGTGCAGAACACCCCTCAAAGGCGCACCCTTCGATTTCTTCTACTGTTTGCGGAATTGTTATATCCTCTAAATTCCGGCAATTTTTAAAACACTCAAAAGGTATTTTTTTCAAAGAACGCGGGAATTGAATGCTTTTTATTGAAGTGTTATTCAACGAATCTGGGTAAATCTCTGTTACACCCTCAGGAATAACCAATGTGCCATGTAAATCACCTATGGCTGCAAGCCTTTTGTTGCCCACATGAATTCCATTACCAAGAATAGTCGCTCTTGAGCGGCAACTTACGCAGTAGCAAGTCCGCCAATTATCCATGGTATATGCGGATACGCCTATCTCATTGCAATTTCTGCAATAAAAAATATTCTTTGTATTCATAGGTGAACTCCTTATGTACAAGCTAGATTATTCGCCTAAAGCTTTTCTTGCTGCGTCGAGCGGTGTTGAATAGAAGATGACCTCGACCCGTTTCGTCAAATCCTTTTTCAATTTTTCATATGCTGCCTTGCTATCAATTGGCAGCATTAGTTTCTTAGCTCCTGCATTTATGACAGCCACAAAAATATCCTCCAGCTCTGTAGTGACAGGCATCATACTGCCGGACATTACAACTCTACCACATATCACAAGAGACGGAACCGTCGGCTTGTTGGAAAGGGCCGAGAATAAACCGACAACCTCTGCAACAGACACCTCGTCGCTAACACCCTTGTTTTGGAGATCATTAAAGTACAACGTATAATCAAATCCGCTGTTATCGCCGGAAACAAGATTGTTTGCATTATCCACAAAATAATTAAATGCTGCACTGATGCTATCTTTTACGCTTTTAGGTGCGCGAGAAAGACCCTCCACATTTTTGAAACTGAACACACCTGTGCCGTTGATTAGTTTGTTCTCAAGTCTATAGATGCCCACAACATCATTCACAGATCTGCCTACGCCGTATACATAGCCAGGTGTTTCCTCGGCTTCAGATACAAGCGTTCCGTTTGCAACTTCGGGCAGAGTCACGATGAACTCTTCTTCGGTATCAAGATCAATGTATCCTAGATCGACATCGCTGAACTCACCTGGTGTAATCTTGCACAACTGTTCTTTTACGCGCCGTCTGCACTCAATGGCATACTCAA
>CAZCDP010000226.1:0-2123 GCA_964497675.1 uncultured Candidatus Epulonipiscium sp. | reverse complement strand
CGATGGTAGAAATTCTTTCCAAATCCAAATTTAAAGTAGCTGCATTTTTTAGGAACAGATCTGAATATCCCATATCCAGTAAAATAGTATCACCTTCATCTTCGATATAATAGGAAACAGCAGGTTCTCCGCAATAGTATTCATCGATAAAAGTATTATTGTCTACTAACACAGTTAGTTTCATAGAAAAATCTCCTTCCTTACACCCCAAAGTTTTTTAATTATAACATGGTGCAGACAAAAAAAGAAGAGCGCCTTTTTTCTGAAAGCAGGCGTTCTTTTCAGTGATGTTGCAGT
Organism: uncultured Candidatus Epulonipiscium sp.; assembly: GCA_964497675.1. Classification (GTDB taxonomy): domain Bacteria; phylum Bacillota; class Clostridia; order Lachnospirales; family Anaerotignaceae; genus CAZCDP01. Next base: position 1,826 of record CAZCDP010000226.1, on the reverse strand, counting down.
AATTAGTAAACATTATGATTTGCATCTTTATGTAAGAACATGAAGAACTTATTACAAATATAAAACAAAAAGTAATATATGGCAGAAAAGATACCGCCCACAATAGCAAGAACCGCAATTACCGGAAAAGATAATGTTATGATAGTTGCACTGAGAAATTTTTTAGATTGCATAAAAATCCTCCTTTTTTTAAAATGCTTTACTCCTATAAATGATTACATAGATATTATATAGACATAATGATAAAAAGAAATAAAATTTATCTTAAAGTTTTGTTAATTTTATTATAGCAAGATACAAACAGGACTTTTTTGGGAAATTATAGAAACCTTTGCAGTGTATATTTTTGCCTCCTCTGGAAATGATTTTTAATAGAACACAAAAGAGGAGGGCAATCTGATGATCAATAAAGTTGAAATTTGTGGTGTCAATACCTCGAAACTTCCTATTTTGAATAATGAGGAAAAAAAAGTCCTTTTTGATAAAATTTTACAGGGGGATGAAGAAGCCAGACAGCAATATATTTATGGAAATCTGCGGCTGGTTTTAAGTGTGATTCAGCGCTTTTCAAACAGGGGGGAATATATGGATGACTTGTTTCAAGTGGGGTGCATCGGTCTAATCAAGGCCATTGACAATTTTGATGTGAACCAAGGAGTCAAATTTTCAACGTATGCAGTACCAATGATAATTGGAGAAGTACGCAGGTATCTGCGGGACAATAACTCTATACGTGTGAGCCGATCACTGCGGGATACAGCATATAAGGCACTACAGGTGAAGGAACGCCTGACTGCGGAAAAATCAAAAGAGCCCACTGTGGAAGAAATTGCTAAGGAATTGGGTTTGGGCAAAGAAAATGTAGTGATGGCATTAGATGCTATTCGAGATCCCATTTCTCTTTTTGAACCAGTGTACCATGACGGCGGTGATACCCTGTTTGTGATGGATCAAGTCAGTGATGACAAAAGCGGAGATGACCTCTGGCTGGAGAATATTTCTTTAAACGAGGCTATGCGCCGTCTTTCAGAACGGGAAAAAAAGATTGTGAACCTTCGTTTTTTTGAAGGTAAAACACAAACGGAGGTAAGTACAGAAATCGGAATCAGTCAGGCACAGGTGTCACGTCTTGAAAAAAGTGCACTGAAACATATGCGGAAATATATGTAAAGTAGATGTAAGAAGGAAATTAAAAAAGAACGATGGATTGAAAGCTTCAAAAGGAATGTGATATACTATAATAGAAATTGTTTAAATAGATCAAATTTATACAGTGAAAAAGGTAGAAAGGAATATGATATGAAAGCAGTGGAACATTTCCGCACAGTTACTATACACAAAAAACTTGTAATGCAGTATTGCTTTGCGGCAGGTATGTATAAGCAAGGACTGCTTCATGATTTATCAAAGTACTCTCCCACAGAATTTCTGATGGGTGCAAAATATTTTCAGGGAACCCGCAGTCCCAATAATGCGGAAAAAGAGGCCAAAGGTTATTCTTCTTCTTGGTTGCATCATAAAGGGCGGAACAAGCATCATTTTGAATATTGGATTGATTACAGCGGGAATCCGAAAACCATTTTGAGTGGTATGAAAATGCCGGTAAAATATGTAATAGAAATGTTTTTCGATAGGATTGCCGCTTGCCGTACTTATCAGAAAGACAAATACACCAATGCCAGCCCATTACAATACTATGAAAAAAGAAAAGCGTTTCATATTATGCATCCGGAATCTCAGGCGTTACTTGAGAAGCTTCTTACAAAACTGGCAAAGGACGGTGAAGAAAAAGCAGTAGCTTTTGCTGCAAAAATTGTTAGGGATGA
>CAZCDP010000225.1:0-2175 GCA_964497675.1 uncultured Candidatus Epulonipiscium sp. | reverse complement strand
CCATTGATTTACCATCCTTAAGCCAGACACAATGGAGTCTGCCGCATTTTCTCCCTGAACCAAAACAGGAGCTATTACGATTTTTACTGTTTTATTCCGCCTTCTCGTAATCTGAATTACATCACGCACTGCTGCCCCTGTCGGGGAAGTGATTACAGCAATACAGCGTGGAGAAGACATAATCTCCCGTTTATAGTCCACATCAAAAAGACCTTCCTCCCCCAGCTTTTCTTTCAGTTGTTCAAAGGCAAGGTGCAAGGAACCAAGTCCTACTGGTTCCATCAGTTCCGCATAAAGCTGATACTGACCCGTTTTTTCGTAAGTGGAAACATAGCCGCAAAGAATCACAGACATACCGTTTCTTGGCAAAAAAGGTAAAATTTCCGCAGACCCCCGAAACATAACACACTGAATAGCAGCCGTTGCATCTTTTAGCGTAAAATATAAATGTCCAGACGAATGGGCTTTAAAATTGGATATTTCTCCTTTTACCCATAAACTGTTTAATATAAAATCATTTTCAAACATATTTTTGATATATCTGTTGATTTGCCCTACAGAAAAAATTTTCGGTTCCATCATTGATTATTACCTCATTCTCTGTTATTAGTAGCAACCTTTCCCAATATACCGTTGATAAAAGCCGGTGCTTCGTCAGAGCTGAATTTTTTTGCCAGTTCCACCGCTTCGTTGATAGATACACTAACAGGTGTTGTTCCAGAGTAATTTAATTCATAAATGGCCAGACGCAAAATAGCCAAATCCACCTTGGACATTCTATTGGTGTCCCATCCTTTGGCACAGTTTCCGATGATTTCATCAATTTCTGTCAGATGTGACTTTGTTCCCTCCACTTCTTCGAGAATAAAGCTTTTGTCTTCTTCCCCCACAGGCTCTTCTTGCTCTGCAAAAAAGATTTCTTTTACCTGCTCAAATTCCTCTTGTCTATTAAAATCCATCTGAAACAATAAATAAAACGCATTTGTTCTGGCATTTCTTCGGCTCATGGTTTCCTCCTGTAAAATCGCTTCTATAATCATCCTTATTCAACAAATACCACCCGTAAAGGAGTGGTATTCGCTGACATCTTTATTCTTCTTCTACTTCTGTTTTTATCGGTTTCACCGCTTTTTCCTTTACGATACCAGCCACACTTACATTGACTGCTGTCACACGAAGACCGGTCATGGTTTCTACCGCATTTTTTACTTTTTTCTGCACCTCTTCTGCTGCGACCTGCACCTTTGTTCCAAAAAGCACAACAACATCTACATCAAGGGCAACATCACCGTCTTCCGATGCTACCTTTACTCCTTTGGTCTGACTTTTCTTTCCAAAAAACTCTACAAAGGCATTGCCAGCTGCACCAGAAGCATTCACAACACCTTCCACTTCCAGTGCTGCCGTTGCAGCAATCACTGCAATTACTTCATCCGCAATCTGTATCTGACCAAAATTCCCTTTATTTTCAGACATCGTCATTCCTCCTGTCATCTGTTATCTGTATCAATTCTATGTTTTCATAGAAAATCCTGTCATCATCATAAATGACAGCTTCATTATATCAGATTTTTTACCATTTGCAAACAAATATACATCCAATGATGCATAAAATTAAGTCTGAAACATCAGCCGATACCACCGTAAAAAATGCCTAATATATAAACAATCAATGTCAGCCCCACAAATACATATTTTGTCATAGGCTCAAACCACTTACCAATAATCTTTTCCCGTCCCATCTGTGCCTGTTCTCTGGCAAATTTTGTACCGCAAATCCAGAAAAACATGATTCCTGCCAACAACGCACCCAATGGAATAATGTATATTGATACGACATCCATCCAAATGCTGACGCTGTCGCCGCCTTCTATCAGAACGCCTATAGCCGCCGTAACTGCCCCTATGATACAAACTGCCGTTTTTCTGGAAAGGTTAAATTTTTCCTGCAATGCCTCCACGGGGGTTTCAAATAAATTAACCAGAGAAGTCATAGCGGCAAAAAGTACTGCTACGAAGAAAATAACCGCAAAAATGCGTCCCATCGGCATAAGCTGAAATACCTTTGGCATGGTAATAAACATCAGCGGTGGACCTGCAGCAGGATCCAAACCAAAAGAAAACACTGCCGGAATGATAACAAAACCAGCCAGCATGGATGCAAGCGTATCAAAA
>CAZCDP010000224.1:0-2181 GCA_964497675.1 uncultured Candidatus Epulonipiscium sp. | reverse complement strand
ATTAGCAACAGAGGATGTTTTGGTAGTTGTAGTTTTTGTGCCCTTACCTTTCATCAGGGCAGAGTGGTTACCGCAAGAAGTCATAATTCTATTTTGGAGGAAGCCAAAAAAATTGTGTGGGAGCCTGATTTCAAGGGGTATATTCATGATGTAGGAGGACCTACGGCAAACTTTAGGGGGCCTGCTTGTGAAAAGCAGAAAACTAAGGGCGTATGCAAGGACAAGCAGTGTTTATGGCCTACAGGGTGCAATAATTTAAAAGTGGAGCATAAAGATTATGTTAACCTACTGCGGAAACTGCGGGAAATTCCTAATGTAAAAAAAGTGTTTATCCGTTCGGGGATCCGCTACGATTACTTGACTTATGACAAAGACGAAACATTTTTCAAAGAACTTTGTCAATACCATATCAGTGGGCAGTTAAAAGTAGCACCGGAACACGTTTCACCCAGGGTTTTAGCGAAGATGGGCAAGCCGACAAGGGACGTTTATGATAAATTTGTGAAAAGATACTATGAAATCAATAAAAAAATGGGGAAAGAGCAATATTTGGTGCCTTATCTTATGAGCAGCCACCCAGGCAGTGATTTGAATGCAGCCATTGAACTGGCGGAATATTTACGGGATATTGGTCATCAGCCGGAGCAGGTACAGGATTTCTACCCAACACCGGGTACACTTTCTACGGCTATGTATTATACGGAGATGGACCCCCGTACTATGGAAAAGGTTTATGTACCGAAAACACCTCATGAAAAAGCCATGCAGAGAGCTTTGATGCAGTATCGTGCCCCTCATAATTACGATTTGGTTATGGAAGCGTTGAAAAAGGCTCATAGAGAAGACTTGATTGGCTACGACAGTCATTGCCTGATTCGTCCGAAACGCCCAGCAGGCAGTGCAGGTCAGTGGAAAGCAGGTGCTAAAACAGACCGTTCCAAAATCGGCGGCGGCAAGACACCTATGGGGAAAACAGGGAATAGCAGAAACGGACAGAAGGGAAGCCAGAAACCGCCGACGAAAAAGAAAACCATACGAAATGTCCACAAGAAAAAATAAAATGGACAATTTGTATTTTTGAGAAAGACAAATGCATTTATTGGATTGACAAAGAACAGAGTTTCTGTAAAATAGAGGGATGAACGAAGAATAAGTTTTTTGTAAAAGAATGGGAAAGAGGGATGCGAAGTGGCGGAATTAAAATATATTGGAACAAGGAACAAAGAAATTACAGCAAAGGCTTCGGAGGCAATTTTAAAGGGTATCTGTTCGGACGGGGGTTTATATGTACCAGAGATAATACCACAAGTAGACAAATCCTTGGAGGAACTTTCCAAACTGTCTTATCAGGAGCTTGCTTATGAGATATTAAAACTATATCTGACAGACTTTACAGAAGCAGAGTTGAAACACTGCATTAACTCTGCTTATGACGAAAAATTTGATACACCTCTGATTGCACCGTTGGTGAAAAAAGAAGATGCGTTGTTTTTGGAACTGTTTCACGGCAGAACCTTGGCTTTTAAGGATATGGCATTATCCATATTACCATATTTTATGAAAACAGCAGCAAAGAAAAACGGTATTGATAAGGAAATCGTAATTTTGACAGCCACCTCCGGGGATACGGGAAAAGCTGCATTAGAAGGTTTTGCTGATGTGGAAGGTACAAAAATCATTGTATTTTTTCCGGAGGACGGCGTAAGCCCTGTGCAGAAATTGCAGATGACCACTCAAGAAGGGGACAATACCTGTGTTGTGGGTATCAAAGGCAATTTTGACGATGCACAGTCTGCTGTAAAAGGCATTTTCACAGACAGTGCATTGGGGAAAGAACTGGAGGAAAAAGGCTTTATGTTTTCTTCTGCAAACTCCATTAATATCGGGCGTTTGGTACCGCAGGTCGTTTATTATTTCTATGCCTATTTGCAGGCAGTTAAAATGGGAGAACTGAAGCTGGGCGAGAAAATCAATTTTACCGTACCTACAGGAAATTTTGGCAATATCTTAGCTGGATATTATGCAAAATGTATGGGATTACCTGTGAACCATTTTGTATGTGCTTCCAATGACAATAAAGTGCTTTATGATTTTTTCCGCACTGGTGTCTACAATAAAAATAGAGAGTTTTTGGTAACTGTTTCTCCATCCATGGACATTTTGATTTCAAGTAATTTGGAA
>CAZCDP010000223.1:1064-2211 GCA_964497675.1 uncultured Candidatus Epulonipiscium sp. | reverse complement strand
AGGAATGGGAAAGCATAGCGATACGTGCTTCACATCCCATGAAAGCCTCAAAGGATTTAGCAGAGCTTGCCGCAATGCCTGCTAATTCTTCGGAAGTTGGGTTCTGGTTTAATCCACAGTCAGCGAATAAGAATACGCCGTCCTCACCATAGGTCTTGTCTGGACAAACCATAATGAAAAACCCTGAAACCAAGTCTGCACTTGGGTCTGTTTTTAAAATCTGCAGGGCAGGACGAAGTACATTTGCTGTTGCATGGATCGCACCGGAAACCATGCCGTCAGCGATACCCAATTTTACCAACATAACACCAAAGAATAAGGGATCCTCCAACATTTTTCTTGCATCATCCGGTGTAATGCCTTTGCTCTTTCTGATTTCAACCAGTTCTGCAACGATTTCGTCCATTCTTTCATAATTTTCAGGATCAATGAAAGTCGCTTTGGATAAATCACATCCAGCACCAGCCTCCATAATCTTTTCTTTTTTTCCAACAAGAATAATATCGGTGATTCCTTCTTTTAAAATAATATTTGCTGCTTCCAGATTTCTTTTCTCATAAGATTCAGGTAATACGATTGCTTTTTTACTGCTTTTAGCTCTTTCTTTTATTGCTGTTAAAAAATCCACGGTAAAACCTCCTAAAATAATTTAGCTTTATTTTCTTCATCTTTACTATTATAAACAATATGTTTATTGTATACAAGAGTGTAAGACAATTATTCACATTTTTTTATAATTTTTTTCCTTTTTTCTTAAACAAGAGGTATTTCCATAAAAAAAGTTGTTCCCATATGTTCACAGCTTTCAATCTGGATACTCCCGCCCAAGGAAGCAATACCCGCATTCACCACATCCAGTCCTACACCTCTTCCTGAAAAAAGTGTGGCTCTGCTCTTGGTCGTAAAGCCCGGTTTCAGCAAAAAGCTGTATATTTCATTGTTTGTATACTGCTCAATGGGTTTTATTACGATACCCCGCTCGTGGACTTCCTCTAGTATCCTGTTTTTATCCAGCCCTCGGCCATCGTCCCGAAAGGAAACCAAAACTCTTTGTGGGGTTTTTTTAATCTCAATGGTAATGATTCCATCCAAACTCTTGCCCAAAGCCTGCCGTTCCTCTCTGATTTCAATACCATGGTCGATGCTG
>CAZCDP010000223.1:0-1054 GCA_964497675.1 uncultured Candidatus Epulonipiscium sp. | reverse complement strand
CTTAAAAGAACACTGAATATCCAGCGTTTAACAATGCTGTTTTTAATCATTTGCAGCACAGCCAAGGAAATCTTATCAAATACATCCCGAGGCACCTCTGTTTCGATTCCCAAAATCTGTACCGATACATTCTTTTGAAACTCTCGTCCCATAACCAAAGCTAAACGTTCTGCCCTCGCAAGTAAACATTCAAAATTTGTAAAGGGTATTGTCTTTCTGCCCTTTCGGGTGTAAAGAGCTCCATCGCCGGCGCCTTCCAACTCCACGTCACTTTCCACGTGTTCCAAAAAGTTTTTAATTCTTTTGACAACAGCCCACCCGAAGTCTGTAATCTCCTCACCGGTTTCCATACGCCGCAGTTCTCTTTTGATATAACCCGAAACCATTCTAAGAAGCCGCATTATGGTTTTCAAGTCGTTTTCGTCAGGATTTTCCTCCTCCCGCAGGTAGGCAAACAAATCCTCGGCACCATGGGCCGTTTCTGCAATCGATAAATAGCCCATCATAGAAGCAGAACCCTTGATGCTGTGCAGTAAGCGAAAAAGCCCATTGATTTCTTCCTTCTCTATCAAAATAGGAGATACTTCCCCCTGTTTATTTTCTATGAATGAATCGAGCCGATCTATATTTTTCCACGTTTCTTCCAAAAAAATTTCCTGTAAAAAATCAGAATTTATTTTATTCGTTTCCAATTCATCATCCTCTTATGCATTAGTATTTAAAGTATATCTCGAATTAAAATATTTTTCCATAGAAAAAATAAATAATTGTAAACAAATATGCTATACTGAATTTATAAAATTTAGGCAAAGGATGTTTTTTCATGAAAACACTAGGAATTATCACAGAATACAACCCCTTTCATAAGGGCCATCTTCTTCATATAAAAAAAGCAAAAGCCCAATGCGGTGCGGATACCGTCATTGCTGTCATGAGCAGCAGCTTTGTCCAGCGAGGCGAGCCTGCCCTTTTGGATAAATGGACCAGAACCCATATGGCTCTTTTAAACGGTGTTGACCTTGTTATTGAACTTCCTGTTATTTTTTCAACTGCC
>CAZCDP010000222.1:343-2232 GCA_964497675.1 uncultured Candidatus Epulonipiscium sp. | reverse complement strand
TGTTCCCCGATTTTTATAACTGGCTTGTCACCGACTATAATAAAAGCGTCATTGCAGCAAACAATGAGGCTTCTGAAGATAAGCAATTGGGGTTTACTATCAAGGCTCCTCAGTATCGTGACGAAAATATCGTTGTTGTCAGGTCGGATGTGGATATATTTACCTATAGAGATGGGTTCCCAGCAGAACCTAGAAGAAAAGCTATTGAATGGAATATCCATATTCGTACGCAAAAACTCCTTGAGCTATGCAAGCAACATAGCTTCAAAGTTACAAAATACAAGTATGGGTTGTCGAAAGAACTCGTGAGGTTTTGGGGAGCCTCAAGACTGAGCCCGTATTATGAATTCTTACAAACCTCATATTCCAGCACATACGTAGCCTATGATAGTGAAGGCGAAGCAGTTTTCATGTTCACTGTTGTTACTTTTGGCGGAGCAAGCCTAAGCGGTGATTCCATAGACAGATATTCTATGGACCTGTTCATTTTCCCGCAATACGAAACTAACATCTTCCTTGATTCCCTCACAAATACTTTTATCCGTGACATGGAAAACAGAACCTATGCTGCTAAGGAAGTGCAATAGTTTTCCGATGCAATAGTCTGATAACGATTGTGCGTTTTGACTTTCGAGTCCGCCATGCTAACAGCTTGGCGGCTCGGTTCTTTTATTCTGTAGTTACCAATTTTATTTGAGCTTTTGAAATATTACCACCTTGTTGTAGCAATTGTGGGCCTATGCCTTTACCATTGAGTGGGTTATGCTTTATAGTAGCTGAGAAATTCGTGTGTATAGGTATATCTATCCCCAGACCTTGATGCTCAAGAAGCTAGCATGCGTTTACTTTTATAAGTTACAAACTATGAAACGGTATCATCTAGAGCAAATCAAAAGTTATGGCCTGAGTCGGTAGGCTTACAAACGAAAAATGGTGGAGGATTCTATTTCATCAATTTGTATTTATTGGAGAAAATCGCTATGCAAGAGCAGTCCATTGAGAAAAAATATGAAAAAGCCTTCGAACAAGTTGCCTCATTGAATCCCATTTTCCCCAATATGGCTAGAGAACAGATGGCTGAAATGGCAGAAGTAATCGCTAGGAGCCATGAAAATATTGCTTCCAGATTAAGTACTAACCAAAGTTTTGAAATTAAAGGTGGGTTTATAGCGGAGGAAGTCCATGCAGAAACGTTTAATCTTGAAGCTACGCTAAGAAAAAGCGATGCGCGAGCCATAACAGACAGGTATAAAACGGAGTGGCAATCCCAAGGATTAAAGGTCAATGATACTCCTGATATTGTTGTTATAAATGATGATGGAATAACAACAAAAGCGCAATTGAAATATTATCGCACTTCAAAAGAGACAGCTGGACAGTTTTCTCAAATAAATAAGGATGGTACTGCAAAGTATGGAGACGTAGATGCCTACATTGGCCCATCAGACCAGGTTGCCCCTACAAAAGGGCAAAAAAGCATTGCAGCTAACGCAACAGAACGTGCCAATTATAAAGCTAGCGAAGGAAATAGTTTTTTAAACGAATCATTTAAGCAAACTGCGGATAAAATCACCGATAAACTGTCTGATGGTGAAAGCTCTTCAACCCCATTTACAAAGAGCGATGCCAATGAAATGGGAAAAGGTAATCTTGAAAAACTCAAAAAAATTGAAAATCGATACCAAACAAAGTCAACTGTCCAGCAAATGGGAAGTGCTGCCGCTGGTGCTGCGGCAATGGCTGCTATAGTTAGTGGTTCGGTAAACACTATACGTTATGTCCAGCTTGTCCGGGAAGGAGAAATGACAGCTGAAGATGCCACACTGAAAATTATTGGAGAAACTGTAGCGGCTGCTGCCGACAGTGCAATTAAAGCCTCTACTAATGCC
>CAZCDP010000222.1:0-333 GCA_964497675.1 uncultured Candidatus Epulonipiscium sp. | reverse complement strand
CCGGGGTTCAAAGTCTGATTGTTCGATATGGGGAAAAAGCCTTTCAGGGAGTATTGGCAAAGCAGGGGGTAAGGGCCATGCTGAAAACCAACGCAATCACTGTCGGCGTGGTTTGTGCTATTGACGCAGTTAAGGATCTCGTTCATCTTGGTGCAAATAACATTAGTAAAGAAGACTTTTTTGAGCGTCAAGGCAAGGGGCTTTTAATGACTTCTTCTGGTGTTGTAGGCGGCGGCCTAGGTATGGCAGGAGCCACATTTTTTGCCGGAACATTAGGTGCAAGCACAGGTTCATTGTCTATAGCTGCAGCTAGTGTCATTGGTAGCTTGTCTG
>CAZCDP010000221.1:0-2242 GCA_964497675.1 uncultured Candidatus Epulonipiscium sp. | reverse complement strand
ACGTTTTGCTGACTCTCTAACCTCATTCATACCTAGCCCCATACTTCCGCCAATACCCGGAATAACGATAATAGCAGGAAGCTGATTATCTTTATATCTCGCAATAAAATCTTTGGCAAGGAGACTGGCCTTTTCTGTGATATAAACAATGGCATAATCATCCTCTACCAACTGATGGAGGGTTTTTTTAATTTCCTCCCCATCATAAGCAGGGAAAATGTCGATGCCCAAAGCTAGGAAGCCCAGAATACTGTCTTTGTCGCCAACAATACCAACCTTATACATAAGCTTCCCTCACCCTCTCCTTGATGACCCGGGAATCAATGCCGTTTAGTTTACTTGTCAGTATAATCCTGACTGTTTTAATTTCTGATTCCTTCGCGTATAAGTAGGCAATCAACGGCTCCAATGTTAAAGCCATATATTTTGCTGATTTGATATAATCCATGATATGGTCATCACAAAGCTTTTCAAAGACCGTAAATCCTCGGTTCATACCGTTTTCGCACACCTCACCATAAGCAGTTGCTTTAAAGTGTACCCATGGATTGTCTACTCCGAAAGCTCCGAAAAAGGCAGACAAGGGAACCTCTCCGCCTTCTACAAAAACAGTAGAAAAAGCAGTGAAATCCTTATTCATATTACGGATTCTCAAAAAACTTTTCAGATTTGTCAAATCACATATTTTTGCTACATATTTAATAACATATTCATTTTTACTGGCATCGGCTGTTTCTTTCATCTGTCTAAAAGCTGCCTTGTCCAAAATAATGTCTATCATTTGACCGTTTTGTGTCTTGCTGAAACTGTCAAAGGCTTCTACAATGGCATCCCCCATAATCTTTGGAAGCCCACTATAATTTCTGTCAAGCAGTGCCTTCCGCAATATTTCCAAAGGCACTGTTCCTCCATCTACGAGATATTTCTCACCATTGACACCGGAAACCTCCTGTTTCATGAGGACTTTCAAATTATGATAATCATTTTTATACAGGAAAACATCAATAAATTTTTCTTCCGGAACCAATTCTCTTATGACAGCATATGTTTTTTCCATTTCTGCGGATAAAACCCTCTCAAAATCATGGGAATCCACCTCAAGCGCACCTTCATATCCAGCGTCAGCAAGAGTTCTCAGACATCCGGACACCGCTCTGTCATCCGCCATCTGATTCATAGTCTGTTTGGTAAGAAGGTTTTTTTCCAACACGCGGATACGTGCCACAGCATAAGGATAAATCTGTTCTTTTGCCACTTTTTTACCCCCTTACGCGAATAATATTTCTGCCGCGATTTGTTCGATTTCCTCTTTTTCAACCGCCATGATTGCTTCAAAGGAATAGTTATATTCAATTTCACCTTTTTTTACAATAAATCCACCGCTGATTTCTCTGGTTTCTTTTGAAACCTGAAATCCCTTTGCTGCCACTACGTCAGCCAGTACATCTCTATCTTTCTTTGAAAAAATAATTTCCTCTCCTTTTTCCGCTTTTGCAAGCATGGCAAGGATAGTTTTTTCATAATCTTTTCCACTTAAAGACAGTAACTTTTCTTTCGCTTTGGTAATGGTAGCTTCCATACACTGCTGTTTCGCTGTAAGTACTCTTTTCTTTGCTTCCATAACCGCACCTGATATTTCTTTAGATGCTGCCTTTTCCGCTTCTATTTTAGCCAGTTTGGAAGATGCTTCCATTTCTTTTTTTGCTAGTTCTTCCGCTTTTTTAATGACCTTATTGGCTTGTGTTTCTGCCTCACCCAAAATCTTAGCCTTTTCCGTTTCTGCGTCAGCTATGATTTTTTCAATAATTTTTTGTTCATTACCCATAGGAGTGCTTCCTCCTTCTATTTTTTATAGTTTTCACTGAATCAACCAACCTGAATACCATTGTAAGCCAAGAATGATACAAGCAGTCCTAACAGTGCATATGTTTCAACGATAGCCGCAAATGTAATTGCTTTACCAAGCTCTTCCGGTTTCTTTGCTACGATTCCAACGCCGGCTGCTGCTGCCTTGCCTTGATAAATACCTGAAACATAGCCAACTAAACCGACCGGAAGTCCTGCTGCCAATAACTGGAAGCCCTGTGCTGATGTAGGTACTACATTACCGCCAATGATACCTGATTTTGATAAAATTAAGAATGCGATGATAAATCCGTAAAGACCCTGTGTACCAGGAAGCAACTGTAATACAAGAAGCTGACCAAATTTACCGGGATCCTCTGTTACGACGCCTGCTGCC
>CAZCDP010000220.1:0-2282 GCA_964497675.1 uncultured Candidatus Epulonipiscium sp. | reverse complement strand
CGGGGGTCATTTGACTGTTTCCGGTGCCCAGCTGAAGGAATGTACTCTAGAGGAAGCAGACAAAAAAATCAGAAATGCCATTGAACAATATTTGGAGGAGGAAAATTAATCATGAAAGTCATATTATTGGAAGATGTAAAAAGTATAGGGAAAAGAGGACAGCTTATCAATGCCAGCGATGGTTATGCAAAAAATTTCCTGTTACCAAGAAAACTGGCGGTTGAGGCAACGAAGTCCAATATCAATGATTTGGAGCTGAAAAAGAAGGCGGATGACAAACGGAAACAGCAGGAACTGGAAGAAGCTCAGGGGATTGCTAAGGAGTTGGAAAATAAGGCAATTATGGTAGCTGTAAAGACCGGAGAAAACGGCAAGCTTTTCGGCTCTGTGACAAATAAAGAAGTAGCAGAAGAAATTGTAAAACAGACTGGCCTGAATATCGATAAAAAGAAAGTATCTATTGGCGAGCCTATTAAAATGGTGGGTGAAAGAACAGCAGTGGTGAAACTGCATCCAAAAGTAACGGCGGATGTGACCATCAAAGTTGTAGAGGCATAAGAAAAAGAAAAGGGGAGGAAGCTATGGAACAGCAAAACAATCAAACTTCATATTTCCAGAACGTACCTCCTCATGACGAAGCAGCGGAGCAGGCAGTTTTAAGCTCTATGTTTTTGGACAGAGAGGCCGTTGCAGCGGCGTTGGAAATACTGCGGGGAGAGGATTTTTACCGCCCCGACCACAGAATTGTATTTGAGGCAGCGGAAGAATTATTTTCTGCAGGCGTGCCTGTGGACGTTATTACCATCAAAAACAAGCTGGAGGAAAAACAGCTTTTTGAAAAGGTGGGCGGCGTTGGGTTTATTGCCTCTGTTTCTACTGTGGTGGGCAGTTCTGTTAATGTAAAGCATTATGCCAGAATTGTGGAAGAAAAATCTCTGCTAAGACGGCTGATTCGAACATCCGGTGAAATTTCCCAGATGAGTTATGAGGGGAAAGAGGATGTTAGTTCCATTATGGAGCAGGCGGAAAAGAGCATATTCGATATTATGCAAAAACGCCATACAGAGGAGTTTTCTCATATTCGGGATATTGCTGTAGAATCTTTTGAAAAAATTGAGGACATTTACCGTTCTAAGGGAAAATTGACAGGTATTGCGACAGGCTTTGTAGACTTTGATACCAAGACGGCAGGACTGCAAAAATCGGATTTGATTCTTTTGGCTGCTCGTCCGTCTATGGGAAAGACAGCATTCGCGTTGAATATTGTGCAGAATGCCGCTATCCGTGGAAATGTGCCAACAGCTGTGTTTTCATTGGAAATGTCAAAGGAACAGTTGGTTAACCGTATGCTTTGTTCGGAAGCGATGATGGATGCCCAAAAGCTCCGTACCGGCGCGCTGGAGGACAGTGATTGGCCTCTTTTGATACAGGCAATGGGGCCTTTGTCCCAAGCACCTATTTATATCGATGATACACCGGGTATTTCACCTATGGAAATTCGTTCCAAGTGCAGAAAGCTGAAAATGGAAAAAGGGCTGGGGCTTATCATCATCGATTACTTACAGCTCATGAGTGGAAACGGACGAAATGATTCCAGACAGCAGGAGATATCTGAAATTTCCCGTTCCCTGAAGGCAGTTGCCCGAGAAATGGATGCACCGGTTATTGCACTCAGCCAGTTGAGCCGTGCCTGCGAACAGAGGGCGGATCACCGACCGATGCTGTCAGACCTTCGTGAGTCCGGTGCCATCGAACAGGATGCTGATGTAGTGGCGTTCCTTTATCGGGATGAATATTATTTTCCAGATACAGAAAAGAAAAATCAAGCAGAACTTATTATTGCGAAGCAGCGAAACGGCCCAACGGGTACAGTGGATTTGACATGGCTGGGACAGTATACAAAGTTTGGGAATTTTTTAAAAAGTTACTAGAAGGCAGGCGAAAGTCTGTTCGCAGGGTGTAGACAAAGTCTACACCCTGTTATTTATGATAGAATCAAACATTACATTATAAAGAGGGTACTTCTCTATTTTTAGTCACATAAAATATTTTTCGCTATAATATAATAATCTAAGTAAATGAATAGGAATAATATAATTGTTATATTTATAAGGAGGAAAATCAATGTTTTATGACAAGAATCCCAATTCTGTACTCATATCATCTTCTGCCCAAAACAACCCTTCTGTTTTTGATTTATTGCAAACTTTTTTGAAGGATAATCCCAAAATTGGATATCTTACTTTTCAAGTATTTCAAGATTCGCCACTACAAGGCAGGCT
>CAZCDP010000219.1:0-2306 GCA_964497675.1 uncultured Candidatus Epulonipiscium sp. | reverse complement strand
GATAAAAACAGCAAAAATATTCAGCTTTATTTTTATGATTAACGGCGTATCCCTTTACTATTGGGTGAAGCGAGCGGATATGTTCCATACACCGTTTACATGGCGGCAACAAACTATTTGGCGGAAAATCCCGAAGTTATCCAAAAATTTACCAATGCCATTTATAAAGGCCAGCTTTGGGTAAAAAATCACACATCTGCTGAAATCGCAAAAGTGATTCTACCCCAGTTCCCCGATTCTGATATAGAAAACCTGACAAAAATTGTGGAACGGTATAAAAATCAGGATACATGGAAAACCGATCCTGTTTTTGACAAGGATGGCTTTGAACTAATACAGAACATCATGGAAAAAGGCGGAGAACTTTCTGCCCATGTGCCATATGAAGATTTTATCATAACAAACTTTGCAAAAAAAGCACTGAATGAAGTAAAAGAATAAAACCTCTGACCTACACCCTTTTGGAGGTGTTACCTCCAAACCACCACTTGAGAAATAAGTGGCGGCAACCATAGAACGGCTTGTACCTTAAAGTAAGAGGGTATAGACTTTATCGACATACAAAAAAGGAGTGGGCTTTGCCCACTCCTTTAAATATTGCTGATTACATATTAGCCTAATAACTGTAAAACACCCTGTGGCAACTGGTTTGCCTGTGCAAGCATAGCCTGAGAAGCCTGAATAAGAATGTTGTTCTTTGTGAACTCCATCATTTCTTTTGCCATGTCAACGTCACGGATACGGCTTTCTGCTGCTGCCATATTCTCTGTTGTTACACCCAAGTTGTTGATGGTATGGTCAAGTCTGTTCTGAATTGCACCAAGGTCACCTCTTGTGGAGGATACGCTGTTGATTGCATTTTTGATTTTGCTTAATGCTGCTGCTGCACCTTCTTGTGTACTGATATCAATGTCATCAATGCTAAGTAGTCCTTGTGTGTGTAAATCGCCTACAGCAACACTCAACTTGTTGAAGCTTGCATCCGTATCACCAATCTGGAGTTTTAACCCACCATCTTCTATACTAAATGAAGCAGCACCTTTCAGTACAGAGTCATCTACGGCTTTCTTTTCAGCTGTAAGGGTCATTGCTCCACCAATGGTGGCTTTTGCAGTGAAAGCTCCTGTGTTTGTTCCGCTAAGCTTTGCTTTATTTATTGCAACTGCAAGTTTAGTTGCAATCGCAGCTTCATCTGCCTCTGTCCCATCTAAAGTGAATTTAACACTATAATCACCAAGTTTAACGGTATAGTCGCCAGCTTCTGGTTTCATACCTGCTAAACTGATTGTATATACGGCTGCTGCATCTGTTTTACCTTCTGCAGTTTCTTTAACCTCACTGCTAGTTACTGCTACTTCCTTACACATAGTTCCATCCAACAAATTAATACCGTTGAAATTTGTTCCGTCTGCAATACGATTAATTTCAGATTTTAAGGAAGCTACTTCCTTCTGCAGATTTGCACGGTCAACAGGGTCGTCATAAGTACCATTAGCAGACTGTGTAGCCAGTTCTGTCATACGGTTTAACATAGAATGTACTTCTGTTAAAGCACCTTCTGCTGTCTGAACCAGTGAAATACCATCATTGGCATTTTTAGTAGCTGTTTCAAGGCCCTTGATCTGTGCTCTCATTTTTTCAGAAATAGCAAGACCTGCAGCATCGTCGCCTGCTCTGTTGATTCTGAAGCCTGAAGACAATTTTTCAAGGTTTTTAGCTACTGCATTATTGTTTCCACCTAACTGTCTGTGTGAGTTTAAAGCTGCGATATTGTGTTGAATTCTCATAATACATACCTCCATGTTTGTTTTGTGAGGAAAATCCTTTTCCCTCTTATTTAGTTGATTTAGTAAAAAGCGTTTCGTATACTGTTCGCCTTACCGTAAGCAAATTGTTATTAATTTGAGCTTACACTTAGTATATCGGTTATTTATAGGGGAACTTAATAGTTATTTATAAAATTTAAAAAAATTGTCAAAATACTTATAAAATTGTTCCACATCGTATTTTGGGGAACCCGTTTTTTATTTTTGAATCAAAAATAAATGTTAGGTTAGCTTAAATCCATCTCCATATTTTTTTAAAAAAAATGCACTGATAACAAAAATCCTCTAAAATAATATTGATAAAACCTCAATGACCAAAATCGAAAAGACAAAGTAAAACCACAAAAATAAAACCCCTAGAAACGTTGATTTCTAGAGGTTTTTCACAATCGAGGCGACAAGATTTGAACTTGCGCCCTCTACATCCCTAATGTAGCGCTCTACCAAGCTGAGCCACGCCTCGACGACTTTCATATTTTA
>CAZCDP010000218.1:0-2312 GCA_964497675.1 uncultured Candidatus Epulonipiscium sp. | reverse complement strand
CGCCTTTTCGCTTTTAAGACTTACTGCGAATCTATACCCAAGCTTTTCTGCCAAGCTGGAGAAAAGCTATCCCTTACACTTTCTTTGTATTGATTATAAATTATTTTTCGTCTATACTTTGGAGTAAACACTATATGGTTATTTACACATCCATTTAGTGCGTGATAGACTATTTGCCTTTTGAGCCATTAAAACATCGTCGCGCACCCATATAGCGGGTAGTTTATATTTCCCACGCTTCGCGAGCTAAACAGGGTCACGACCCATAAAAAGAGCGGTCATATCGAGGATAAATCCTCCAACTTGACCGCTCTTACTGCTCACATATTTACTTTGGTTTGGGTAACTGTAAATAGGGTGCTACTTGTATTTTGATATCTTTTTTTCGCTTTTGGGGTTATATGCTTACTGTTTAACCGTGTGCAAAAGACCTATCCGTGATAGTTCAAATTACCTGAGGGACTGAAAATCACTGAAATGACATCCTCTAAATCGAGCTTTGTTTTGGCGGAGTTTTTATGGGTAAAAACCCCCGAAAAGCCAAATGTCATGCAGTTTTCACCGCATGACATCTTTTTTAGGCTTTAATTTTGAAGCTGCTGACGGGATTTGAACCCGTGACCTCCGCCTTACCAAGGCGACGCTCTACCTACTGAGCCACAGCAGCACAGAAAAGAGTTCTACTCTTTTCATCAGCCTTTATATGGTATCACATCATATTTAAATCGTCAAGCATTTTTTTCAACCAAAAATTTTTGAATTTTCTTTTTTACACGTTGTAGCGCATTGTCAATAGACTTTTCCGGCTTTTCTGTGATTTTTGAAATTTCATAGTAACTTTTACCCTGCAAATACATCAACAATACCCTTGATTCAAATTCACTTAAAACCTTTGCAATATGGGCTTCGATGGAATTTTTGTCCTCCTGACCAATCAGAAGCACCTCCGGATTCAAAATCTCACCATCTTTGAGCATATCCAGATAAGTCTGATTTGAATCTTCCTCAAAAACAGGCTTGTTCAGGGAAACATAGGAATTCAAAGGAATATGTTTTTGGCGCGTTGCCGCTTTGATGGCAGTTATAATCTGTCGTGTGACACATAGCTCTGCAAATACATGGAAAGAAGCGTTTTTATCCTCTTGATAATCCCGAATTGCTTTATAAAGACCAATCATACCTTCTTGAATAATATCTTCTCTGTCTGCGCCAATCAGAAAATAAGCCCTTGCCTTTGCCTTCACCAAAGGCTTATACTTATTTAGAATATATTCCTGTGCCTGCTGATTCCCACACTTGATAATTTGAATTAAATCTTCATCTCTTTGTTTCCCATAGGGAGCATCTTTTTTAAGATATTCTTCTGTCTTCAATCAAATCACCTTTGCATCCTATTTTTTTCTGCGAAGCTCTTCAATCCATTCCAAAGCCTCTTTGTCTATGTTGTCAGCCAACAAATTATTTTTTGGCGGCCTTTTCTGGATAAATTTTTCCCGTATTGTCTTTTCCACGCCCTGTACTTCGTTGTATAATTCTTTCGCAGAAATACGTGTGGCACCCCGCCCCAAAATAATCAGCTGCTCCAGTGCATCAGAAGTAGCTACCCGCACTCTGTAATGCCTCGGCAGATTATTTACCACACGTTCGATATAATGGTCTGCAGTTTCCGCCTCTTTGGTATATACCACAAATATATTATGGTACTCATAAATTGTTCCAATATTCCCCTTGACCAGATAACCATCGAAAACCACAATTATGGTAATATTTCGATACCCCTGATAATTAGACATAACATCCAGAAGTTTTTGTCTGGCACTTTCCAAACTAACTTCCATCATTTCCTTCAAGTTGTCCCATGAATGGATGATATTATATCCGTCTACCAGCAAAAATTCCTTTTGCAAAATAATACCCCCATCCCTATCCTGCTACTTGCCAAAATTCCGCTGTCTTACCACTTCATACATCAAAAGCCCTGCCGCCACGGATGCATTCAAGGACGCAATCTTACCGTACATAGGAATAGAAACCGTAAAATCACAGTTCTCCTTTACCAGACGGCTAACGCCCTCCCCTTCGCTACCAATGACCAACGCAATGGGTCCTGTCATATCTCCGTCAAAATAGTCCAGCCCTTTCATATCGGCACAAGCAATCCAAAGGCCTTCCTTTTTCAAGTATTCCATAGTCTTCACCAGATTTGTTACCCTTGCTACTGGCATATATTCAATGGCACCGGCAGATGTTTTTCCCACCGTTGCATTCAACCCTACAGAACGGCGTTTAGGAATAATAACACCATGCGCTCC
>CAZCDP010000217.1:0-2326 GCA_964497675.1 uncultured Candidatus Epulonipiscium sp. | reverse complement strand
CCGTATTTGTTCATCAATCTACCTTAATAACAACCTTTTTGTTGTATGCGCCGCAAGCCTTACATACCTGGTGAGGTACCATTAATTCACCGCATTTGCTACATTTTACTAAATTTGGAGTAGCAATCTTCCAGCTCTGCGCTTTTCTTTTATCTCTTTTTGATTTAGACATTCGTCCTTTTGGTACAGCCATTTCTACACCTCCTCATCAACCTTGAAAAGAGCCCGCAAACTTTCAAACCTCGGATCAATAGAAGTTGTATCACATCCGCAGTCCCCTTCATTCAAATCCTTACCACATACAGGACAAAGGCCCTTACAGTCCTCTCTGCATACTACTTTCATGGGAAGAGCGCTCAGGATACTCCTTTTGACAACCTCCGCAAGATCGATCTGATCTCCCGAAAAAGTTTCTGCCTCTTCATTTAAAACACCTGCATGACTGAATTTCTCATTTAATTTAAAGTTGACCTTAATTCTTACAGGTGCAAGACAACGGCTACACGGAAGCTCTGCCTCAGTTTCACCTTTTGCATCAAGCACGATATTTTCATCAACATTCGTTAAGATGCCTTCAATTTTTACAGGCTCCAAAAAAACCACAACACCAGGATAACCCGCAGTATTTTCTATCTGTTCAGACACAGTAAAATTTTGGCTTGTGCCGTTCCTTCCTAGTATCTGTGAAATAGGTATTATCACTCTAATCACCCCTGTAGTCGTACCTAAGATATTATACTGAATGGATGATTATTTGTCAAGAAGCTCTTTTGTATCCCTTGCAATAACAAGTTCTTCGTTGGTTGGAATTACCAGCACTCTGATTCTGGAATCCGGTGCAGAAATTTCGATTGCTGACCCTCTTAAGCTGTTGTTGTAAGAGTCAATATGAACACCAAGGAATGTTAAGTAGTCACAAATCAGTCTTCTTGTAGAACCTGAGTTTTCACCAAGGCCTGCTGTAAATACAATAGCATCCACGCCATTCATGGCTGCTGCATATTCACCAATGTACTTAGCAACACGGTATGCAAAAATATCAAGGGCAGCTTCTGCTCTTGGGTTACCGTCATCTCTTGCACCTTCAATATCTCTGAAGTCACTGGATACGCCGGAAATACCCAAAACGCCGGACTTTTTATTTAAAATATTATCCATTTCCAATGGTGTCAGATTTTCTTTTTCCATTAAGTATGTGACAACAGCAGAGTCAATGTCACCGGCTCTTGTACCCATTACAAGGCCTTCCAGTGGTGTAAAGCCCATGGATGTGTCAATGGATTTTCCATTTCTTACTGCACAGATACTGCCACCGTTACCCAAATGGCAAGTGATAATTTTTGTTTCTTCCAAAGGTCTGTTGAGCATTTTTGCTGCTTCAGCAGAAACAAATTTGTGGCTTGTTCCGTGGAAACCGTATCTTCTGATTTTATATTTTTCATAGTACTCATATGGCAGTGCATAAAGATATGCTCTTTCAGGCATTGTCTGATGGAATGCTGTGTCAAAAACAGCTACCTGTGGTACGCCCGGCATAATTTTTTCGCAAGCATCAATGCCGATTAAGTTAGCTGGGTTGTGTAATGGTGCCAACTCACAGCATTTTTGAATTGCTTCTTTTACTTCTGGTGTAATAATAACGGAGCTTGCAAAGAATTCACCGCCATGTACCACACGATGTCCCACTGCATTGATTTCAGAAACAGATTTCATAACGCCGTGTACTTCACTCAAAAGAGCATCTATTACCATTTTAACAGCAACGGTATGGTCTTCCATATAAGATTCAAAAACAACATCGTCTTGTCCTGTAGGCTGATGTTTTAACCTAGAGCCTTCGATACCGATTCTTTCACAAAGACCTTTTGCCAATACCTCTTCTGTGTTGCTGTCAATCAGCTGGTACTTTAAAGAGGAACTTCCGCAGTTTAATACAAGAATTTTCATTTTTTTCTCTCCTTCTTCGAATAAAAATATAGCGTAAATGATAACATAAATAATCGTATTCACAAGTTTACGGGCAGACTATACAGCCTGTCCGCAAACAAAAAAGCACATCTTATTTTTATAATATAATTAGTTTAACTGTGCCTGTACTGCTGTAATAGCAACAACGCCTACGATATCTTCCGCAGAACAGCCTCTGGACAGGTCGTTAACTGGTTTTGCAATACCCTGTAACATAGGGCCATAAGCTTCCGCACCGGCCAATCTCTGTACCAATTTGTAACCGATATTACCTGCATCCAGGTCAGGGAATACCAATACGTTCGCCTTGCCTGCTACTGGACTGCCAGGTGCTTTCTGTGCCCCAACAGAAGGAACA
>CAZCDP010000216.1:0-2357 GCA_964497675.1 uncultured Candidatus Epulonipiscium sp. | reverse complement strand
GGAACTGAGAAACCCTCCGTTTATCACAGTACAGTGAACCTCATTCCCCTGTATCGTTTCAACTTTCAATTCTATGAGTCCATCATCAATAAGTACTCTGGAGCCTTTTGACAAATCTTTGGGCAAATCGGCATAGGTCACACTGACATGGCTTTGGTCACCTTCCACCTCTTCTGTGGTCAATGTAAATGTGTCACCCCGCTCCAGATAAATCTTATCAGAGGCAAATTTTTTAATTCTGATTTCAGGCCCTTTTGTGTCTAAAATCAGCGGAATGGGTACATTTAGTTCCTCTCTTGCCTGTTTCAGCTTGTTGATTAGAACGGTATGGGAATCATAGTTCCCATGAGAAAAATTCACTCTGGCGGCATCCAAACCGTTCAATATCAAGTTTTTCATGATTTCTACATCGTCTGATGCCGGCCCAAGTGTACACACTATTTTTGTCCTTCTCAAGCTAACCGCCTCCCCTCGTTTTTTCTTTATCAGATAGATAATATTTTTACTACATCATAAATTTCTTTATCATAATGTTTTTCCATATTCAGCGCTTCTGATAAATCCATTGTATGGTACTCCCCCTTGTTATAACTAACAACACGGTTTCGTTCTCCCTCCATAATGGCTTTCACAGCTTTGTAACCCATCATGGAAGCATGCATTCTGTCAACCACAGTGGGGCTGCCACCTCTTTGGAGATGCCCTAAAATGGTAGCTCTAGTCTGAATTCCTGTAATATCCTGAATTTCCTTTGCCAATTTCTGGGTTCCGCCAACACCTTCTGCCACAACGACAAGATTATGACGTTTCCCCTCGCTTCTATTCTCCAATATCTGCTGGATAACGTGCTGGTTATTGATGACATCTTTTTCCTCGGGAATCAGCACTTCCTCTGCTCCGCCGGCCATAGCACACCAGAGTGCAATATATCCTGCATTTCTTCCCATAACTTCCACAACAGAACACCGTTCATGAGAACTGGAGGTATCCCGCAGCTTGCTGATGGCATCCGTTCCTGTATTGACTGCTGTATCAAAGCCAATGGTATATTCACTGCAATTCAAGTCAAGGTCGATGGTAGCAGGAATACCGATACAATTAACATCAAATTGAGAAAGAGCTTGGCAAGCACGAAATGACCCGTCACCGCCAATGACGATGAGGGCATCAAGCCCAAGGACTTTATAGATTTGTGCCGCTTTTTTCTTTCCTTCTTCCGTCAGCATTTCCGGAGAACGGGCAGTATGCAAAATAGTACCACCTCTGTTAATGATATCAGAAACATCTTTTCCATGTAATTCTTTGATGTCACCATTTATCAGTCCGTTGTATCCTTTTCTGATGCCGATAACCTGAATTCCACTGTTCAAAGCCGTACGGGCAACCGCTCTGATGGCGGCATTCATGCCCGGTGCATCTCCGCCGCTGGTAAGTATACCGATTTTTTTTATATTATTTTCCATGTCAATCCCTCCCGAATTTTCTATCCCTTTTTCGTTACCTTATTCCAAATCCCCTGTGGTAATTTCCCCAAACTGAGTATAAACTACTGCTTTCCCACGTATTTTAATTGCCGAAGTATTTTCTGTGAACTGTGCTATCAAAACTTCTCCACCGTCCAATTTTTCCGTATGATGAATTTTTGTACTTTCTCCTCTTGTCACCCCAATGATGTTGACACCTTTTTCCAATGCCTTCACACAAATATAAGGCGTATTCAAAATAGTATTCTCATCCATTGCTCCTTCTCCTCTCCACTCTTTATTTTTTACTTTCTTTCATAATGACATTTTCTTTTCCCAAAAGCATATGCAGTTGCTGAAACAGCATATCGTCTTTTTTTACCCAAAACCGTTGTGCCGCCTTGAATTTCTTGTTATTTTTTACATCATGGATATATACAGGCATATTCCCATGATATTTTTCCAAAACAGGTGTCAAATCTGATAAGGTTCTGTTATTTCCCTGCCCGATAACAAGTCCAAGAACAAAATACATTTCCTGCTCCCCCTCGGAATTATCCAGTGGTATCACACGGGAAGCAATCACCTTTGCCTCGCCGTCAGAAGACACGCTGGCTCGACCTTCCACAATAAGCACAGTTTCTTCCTGCAATAAAGCGGAGCATTCTTCATATATATTGGGAAAAAGAATGATTTCTATATTTCCATACAAATCTTCTATGGTTAGAAATGCCATGGTTTTATTGTTTCTCGTATATTTTACTGATTTATGAAAAAGGATACCTCCTACCACGACCTTCTCACCATCATTGATTCGGGGTTTGGAAAGTTCTTCTTTTTCCTCTTCTATGGGCGCAAAGTCCATGCTGTTACAGCTTATCTTCCGTCTTAATA
>CAZCDP010000215.1:0-2395 GCA_964497675.1 uncultured Candidatus Epulonipiscium sp. | reverse complement strand
TGCGAAATGTCACAATCTGCGAGGGACAACGGGGAAAGAACTTGGGTTGGTAGTGGTTGACTATTTACAGCTCATGGGTGGCGGAAAAGGAGCAAGCCGGGAACAAGATGTTTCTGCCATATCCCGAGGGCTTAAAAAGTTGAGCAAGGACTTTAATTGCCCAGTTTTGGCCTTGAGCCAGTTGAGCCGTGTTTGCGAACAACGGCCAGACCACCGCCCAGTTCTTTCGGACCTGCGGGAATCCGGTGCCATAGAGCAGGATGCCGATGTGGTGACATTCCTGTATCGTGATGAATATTATTTCCCTGATACGGAAAAGAAAAACCAAGCAGAACTGATTATCGCAAAACACAGGCAAGGACCTACTGGGGTTGTGGATCTTGCGTTTATCGGGGAATACACGACTTTCCGAAATTTGGAAAAGTGGACACCAAAGAAAAAGGAGGTTGACAATAAATGGGACTTTCTGCCATAGTGGGAAAGATTGCAGAAGAAAAAGAAACGCCGAAAGTACGAAAGGTACGGCAATATATTGCTGAGCGTGATGATGTTTACTGGCACAACAAAGTGGTTGCGTTGGGTAAGGAAATGGAGCAGTACGCAGGCAAGGATGATGAGATGTATCAAAACAAGCTTGCGGCAATGCAATTTGAACGGGACGAAAAAATTTACTACGCCTACTGTGGAATTTTGAAAGAACCTGAACGGATTGATGAATTACTCAATGATTTGAAAAGGGATATTGCCAAGCAGGATGCCGAAATTAAAAAATGGAAGGAAGTGCAAGTCAAGCTTGACATTTAGGGGGTGAGGTATTGGAATTTAAGGAAATGCAACGGATGCTTTGGCAGATGGGGGACAGAGGAAAAATCATAAAAGATATGAAATTTAGGATAGACGAATTAAAAGAAGAAAGCAAGAGTATGAGAGAATATAAGGCGATTACATTAACAGGGCTACCTCATGCCCAAGGGAATTTTGACAAAATTGGGGCAACAGCTGCTAAGCTTGAGGATATTGATAAAAAAATCAATGATGAACTGATACCGAGGATTGAAAAAAACTTTTACGAAATGGAAGATTTGTGGTTGTTGATGATGGAAGTATTAACTCCGGAAGAATATGCAGTACTGAAAGAGAGATACATAAATGGGTATGGGTGGGATTTTATCCCTGGTCGAGTGAATATGTGTCGCAGGCTATGCTTTAAGTTGCACAAGGATGCCATAAAGAAATTAATGATAACATACCAAAAAAGGAATGAATAAAAAGTGTGCACTTTTATGCACTAATTATATGCTACTATGATATTGATAAAATTTATCAAAGGAAATTCCTCCTTCCAAAGGCTCCGCAGCATGATGTTGCGGGGCTTTTTTGATCCATCGGTATTTAAAAAGTGCCGATAAATTTACAGCTACGGGGAGGGGACGGAGCTGTTGAAATTGCTCTGAATTGCTCTATTTTAAACATTCTCAGTAGTTGTTAAATAAAATGTGCATTGAAAAAGAAACTACTAATAAGGGCAGAAAAAAAGAATTTTAACACAATGTTGTGAAACGTTAAATATAAAAATAAATAAAAAACAGCTGTAAACCTTGTAGAATCAAGGTTTTTGACTAGTTTGGAAAAATGGAGTGAAAAAAGGCACTCCTTTTTTGACGAAAAGCAATCGGCACTCTTTTTTCAAAAGTGCCGATTTTTTGAGGTGATTTGTGACATGAAAACAAAAGCGGAAATCATATGGGAAAACCTACAAAGCATTGAAGAATGGGCACTTGCGGGGATTTCGGAAAGAGAAATGGCGGAAATGCTGGAAATGAGTTACTCCACATTTCGTGAACAAAAAAGGCGGATTTCGGCACTTTCGGCACTTTTAAAAAAATGTGCCGATTCTCGAAAGGAAATTTTGAAAAAACAGGTGGAGGAAGTAGAAACCTCATTGTTTAAGCGTGCAATCGGGTACAACGTGGAAAACGAAAAAGCCATCAAGCTGAAAAAGACGAAGTTTCGGGAAGGCGGGGAACGGTACACCGATGAAGTGGTTGAGTATGTGAAGGATGTTACCCATATCCCTGCGGACATCAACGCCGTGAAGTTTTTCCTTTTGAACAAGGCGCGGAAGGATTGGAGCAATGATCCCGACAAGCTGGAGATTGACAAAAAGAGATTGGCCAACGATACGAAACGGACAAAGATTGCGGAGCAGGTGGCAAACAAGGATGTCGGGGACGGACAAACCCTTGAAGATGTTTTGAAGGCTGCGGAGGCTGACGGGGAATGTTAGGATGTGACAAAAGTGGAGTTATTGAAGAATACAAAAAAGTACATAGAACATTTTTTGAAAATCAAGACAAAAGATAACAGAGTTGTTCCCTTCTGCTTGAATGCACCC
>CAZCDP010000214.1:0-2414 GCA_964497675.1 uncultured Candidatus Epulonipiscium sp. | reverse complement strand
CCATATCTGATATTCTCTCCAATAGAACCTGTAAATAAAAAGGTATCCTGAAGCACACTTCCTAATGCAGAACGTAGACTATCCCGCTTGATTTTTCTGATATCGTGACCATCTATGGTAATCGTTCCTTTGTCAATATCATAAAATCTGGTCAAAAGATTTATAATCGTCGTTTTCCCTGCACCGGTTGATCCCACAAGAGCAATGGTTTGACCGGACTTAGCGTAAAGATTGATATTTTTTAAAATGGGGTGACCGGACTCATACGAAAAGTCTACATCTTTTAATACTACCTCACCTTTGATGTCTTTTAACGTGTAAGCATCGGCACTATCAGCCGGTTCCGGTTCTTCATCCAAGACTTCGAAAACACGCTCTGCTCCTGCAATCGCAGACATCATCGTATTTACCTGATTCGCAAGTTCAGTGAGTGGCCTTGTAAATTGTCTGGAATAAATAATAAAATTTGAAATCGTGCCTAACGTCATAGCTCCTCCCGACACTATCAAAAGAGCACCCACTCCAACCACAACAGCATAACCTACATTGTTCAGCGCCATGGCAAAAGGTCCAATTAGACCCGAAAAAATTTCTGATTTGATTCCGACCTCCAACAAAGCTCCATTGATTTTCTCAAAATGCTGAATTTCTTCATCCTCTCTGGAAAAAACCTTGACAGCCTTTTGCCCAGAAATCACTTCTTCAATGTAACCATTCAAATTACCTAGCTTTTTCTGTCGTTCCGAAAAATATTTTCTCGCTTTCGATGTAACTATTTTGGTAAGAAACATCAAAATCGGTATCGTAACCAAACTTGCCACAGTTAAAATAGGACTTAGATAAAGCATCATAGCCAAAGTCGTAATGACTGTTAGTATGCTCTGTAAAATCTGCGAAATACTGGTATTCAGTGTAACGGAAATGTTATCTACGTCATTGGTAATACGGCTCATGATTTCTCCATGAGTCTTGTTATCAAAATATTTTAAGGGCAATACCTGAATTTTATCAAATAGTTCTTTTCTGATTTCTGCTACAATATCCTGGGCTACCCGAATCATCAAAATATGTTGCATCCATAAAAAAAAGGAAGAAAAGCAGTAAATTACAATCAAAACAACACAAATCCTTAACAGCCCTCTTAATTGAAAAGTGGCAATGTAATCATCAATAGCAATACCAATCAGTCTGGTAGCTGTTACAACCAAAAAAGTTGAAAAAATAATGAACAAAACAGAAAAGGAAATTTTTAAGCTATGATTTTTTAAATAGCCAATCAGCCTTTTAGCTGTTTCTTTTGTGTTCTTTGCTTTTTCTACTTTCATTCGGACATGGCTTCCTTGGTGTCTACTCATACATCACCGCCCCCTTCCCCATTTGAGAAACATAGATATCCTGATACTCTTTACTGGTTTCCATAAGATAATTATGGTCACCCTGGGCTACGATTCTTCCACCCCGCAATACTAAAATTTTGTCGGCGTGCTTCACAGAGCTGATCCGCTGTGCTATCACAAATTTGGTGCAGTTATATTCTGTTTTTTCCATGGCTTCTCTGAGTTTCTTTTCGGTCGCCAAATCCACAGCGCTGGTACTGTCATCAAATATCAGAATAGATGGTCGCTGAATCAATGCTCTTGCAATAGAAATTCTCTGTTTTTGCCCACCTGAAAGATTGATACCCTTTTGTCCCAGCTCTGTGTCATATTGATTCGGTAACGTCATAATAAATTCATGAACTTGGGCTGCCTTTCCTGCCGCAATGATTTCTTCTTCCGTTGCATCTGCTTTTCCCCATCTGATATTATCATTAATTGTTCCTGAAAACAAAATAACTTCCTGTAAAACAACAGATACCCTTTTTCGCAATTCCTTCAATGTGTAATCTTTAATATTTACGCCGTCAATCTGTATTTCACCCTCTGAAACATCGTAAAGCCGTGGCATCAAATTGACCAGCGTGGATTTTCCAGCTCCTGTTTCACCCAGCACCGCTATGGTTTCGCCCGGGTTTGCTGTAAAAGAAATATGCTCCAAAACAGGGTCGCCTCTTCCTCCGGCATACTGAAAGCTGACATTACGGTATTCCACTTTGCCCTCAGAAACAGAAGGAAATTGTGGCTTGTCAGGCTCTTTCATGTCTGTTTCTGTTTCCATGACTTCTGCCACACGGTCAATAGAAACCCTTGAGCGGGAAAAAATCATAAAAACCATCCCCAGCATCATGAGGGACATCATAATTTGCATAAGATACGTGATAAATGCCATGATTTCTTCTACCCCAGCCGTTCCCGCTTTCACCTGTATTCCTCCAAACCATAGGATAGCGACAATGGTGAGATTTAATAGTAACATCATAATCGGCGACATCATAGCTGTTATGCGAAAGGCTTTCATTGTGGTATTTCTATAAT
>CAZCDP010000213.1:757-2443 GCA_964497675.1 uncultured Candidatus Epulonipiscium sp. | reverse complement strand
ATAACGGGGACGTCCGAAGGACGGCTTTTGCCTTTGGCAAAAGGGCTTGACTTGGTACCCCGAAGATAACGGGGACGTCCGAAGGACGGCTTTTGCCTTTGGCAAAAGGGCTTGACTTGGTACCCCGAAGATAACGGGGACGTCCGAAGGACGGCTTTTGCCTTTGGCAAAAGGGCTTGACTTGGCACCCCGAAGATGACGGGGACGTCCGAAGGACGGCTTTTGACATAGGCAAAAGGGCTTGACCAGGCCCTTGGTACAAAGAAAATACATCCGGCTTATGAACCCTTTTGCTGCGTTCATGCCGGATGTATTTTTTACTGCTCCATCTGTTTTCCCAAAAACCCTGCTGCCGTCTGGGCGAGCTTCCCTTCGACTTCTCCCATTTTTTTGTCCTGTGACAAAAATACGATAGCTCCCATAACATCTCCTTCCGAAATAATCGGTGCAATCAGCTCATGATTATATATTGCCTCCGCTTCTTCCTCTAACACAGGTATAAAATGGCTGTCATTTCTGTCTGCCACTAAAGTCATCCGCTGATTGATGCAGTCTTCCATTTCCTGACTGATATGTTTTTCATAAAAGTCTTTTTTAGCGCCGCCAGATACTGCAATAATCTGGTCTTTGTCTATAATACAGGTAATATGCCCTGCTGTCTGTGCCAGCGATTCTGCATATTCCTTGGCAAAGGTGCCTAATTCTCCAATCGGAGAATATTTTTTCAAAATAATTTCCCCTTCTCTGTCTGTGAAAATCTCCAAAGGGTCACCTTCTCACACCTTGTTGTTATGGGTAAAAATCAGTACAAAAGCCGAAATCCCAGTGGCTTTCTGAAACTTCGGCTTTTTGCTGTACCGCACCTATTTTAGGCTGTTCTCCCCGGTAGGTACAGGAATCGTTCTATTCTTCATCTAATTTTAATACGCTCATAAATGCCTGCTGTGGTACCTCTACATTACCAATCTGACGCATTTTTTTCTTGCCTTCCTTCTGTTTTTCCAGAAGCTTCCTTTTCCTAGAAATATCTCCACCGTAGCATTTTGCCAAAACATCTTTTCTCATAGCACTAACTGTTTCTCTGGCTATGATTTTACTGCCGATGCTGGCCTGAATCGGAACCTCAAACAAATGTCTGGGAATCTCTTTTTTCAGCTTTTCACAGATTTTTCTGCCACGCTCAATGGATGTAGATTTATGGACAATAAAAGATAAGGCATCTACCACTTCTCGGTTCACCAAAATATCCAGCTTTACCAGTTCGCTTTCTTGGTACCCAGCCAAACTGTAATCAACGGATGCATAACCACGGCTTCTGGATTTCAGTACATCGAAGAAATCATATATGATTTCATTTAACGGCATTTGATAGACCAACATGGCTCTGGTAGCATCCAGATATTCCATGCTGATGTACTCGCCCCTTCTCTGTTGGCAAAGCTCCATAACTGTACCGATATAATCCTTTGGCAGCATAATCTCCGCCTTAACAAGAGGTTCTTCCATTTTTTCAATTCTGGCAGGATCCGGCATATTACTGGGGTTAGAAATTTCCATTTTTGCTCCGTCAGTCAGATACAGCTTATAGATAACGCTGGGGGCAGTGGTAACCAAATCCAGATTATACTCCCTCTCCAATCGCTCCTGTATAATTTCAAGATGGAGCAATCCCAAAAATCCACAGCG
>CAZCDP010000213.1:0-707 GCA_964497675.1 uncultured Candidatus Epulonipiscium sp. | reverse complement strand
TTCCGGTTCAAAAAACAGGGAAGCGTCATTGAGCTGTAATTTTTCCAGTGCATCTCGCAAATCGGGATATTTTGCACCGTCTACGGGGAAAATACCACAATATACCATAGGATTTACTTTTTTATAGCCCGGCAGTGCTTCCGCCGTCGGTCTTTCTGCTTCGGTTACCGTATCGCCCACTCGGGCATCTGCTACATTTTTGATACTGGCTGTAAAATATCCTACCATTCCCGCTTCCAACACATCAGCAGGAATAAACCGTCCCGGGCCAAAAACTCCCACCTCCACCACTTCAAACTCTTTCGTGGTCGCCATCATTTTTACACGGCTTCCTTTTTTAATCATACCGTCAAAAACACGCATAATAACAATAACACCTCGATATTGGTCATAGACAGAGTCAAAAACCAATGCTTTCAAAGGTGCATCCAGCGTTCCCTTCGGTGCAGGAATATCTGTTACAATCCGTTCCAAAACCTCCTCAATATTGATACCATTTTTAGCGGAAACCATAGGCGCATCCTCAGCCGGAATACCAATAATGTCCTCTATCTCGTGTTTCGCCATTTCCGGGTCAGCACTTGGCAGGTCGATCTTGTTTAAAACAGGCAGGATTTCCAGGTCGTTTTCCAAAGCCAGGTAAGTGTTGGACAGGGTCTGGGCCTGGACACCCTGGGAGGCGTCAACGACCAGGACAGCCCCTTCAC
>CAZCDP010000212.1:0-2446 GCA_964497675.1 uncultured Candidatus Epulonipiscium sp. | reverse complement strand
CTATAATAGTAGGAGTTGGTATAAACAATCCACATACAGTGGAAGAGTATTTAGCACCATTAAGAAAAATGTTTGAAACTTACGTCCCGGCCGAAGAAGTTGCTGCAATTGTTATTGAAACATTACAAGGGGACGGTGGATTATTAGAACCAGTTCCAGGATATTTTGAAGCACTTTATAAACTGTGCCAAGAACACGGCATTCTATTTTGTGTTGATGATGTGCAACAAGCATTGGGCCGTACAGGGACATGGAGTTCGATTGAACATTTTGATGTTGAAGCTGATTTAATTGTTTATGGAAAATCCTTAGCTGGTGGCTTACCTTTATCTGCTTTAGTTGGTCGTAAAGAGATTATGGAAAGTTTAGATGCTCCAGCTCATCTATTTACTACAGCTGCTAACCCTGTAGCCTGTGAAGCTTCTTTAGCGGTATTAGATATGATTGAAGAAGAAGATTTGCTGACAGCCAGTACTGAAAAAGGTAAATATGTACGAAAACGAATGGCTGAATGGGAAGAAAAATATGAATTTGTAGGTGATACTCGTGGAATCGGACTTTCCATTGGTGTTGATATTGTTAAAGATAAAGAAAGTAAAGAAAAAGATCCTGATGCTGCACTCAAAATAACGAATCGCAGTTTTGAAAAAGGTGTGCTTATAATTTCTTTTGCTGGAAGTGTTTTGCGGTTTCAACCACCATTAATTATTACGTATGACGAATTGGATCGTGCTTTAGATATTCTTGAAGAATCTATGGAAGAACTTCAGGCTGGCAAGTTAGATGGATATGACGTTAGTGGACAAGGTTGGTAAATAAAAAGAGGAGGATATTCTATGTCACAAAATAATACGAATGAAACAACGTCTGTAAAAGGACGCGTAGATCTGAAAAATGTATTTCGAGTATCGGGGGCAATTATTGCAACATTGATTGGCGCAGGCTTTGCTAGCGGAGAAGAAATATTACAATTTTTTATGGTTTATGGAAAAAATGGTATTCCAGCTTCATTTATCGCTTTATTTTTATTTTCAGCTGTTTTAGGTATTCTTGTAGCATATGGTTATCGTCAACGGAAAGGAGACCTTTCTGAAGTTTATCAACATTATTTAGGGAATATTTTTGGTAATTTCCTGAAATTCTATATACCTTTTTTTGCTTTTTTAATTGGAATAGTCACCATCTCAGGAGCCGGGGCTGTGATTAATCAATATTTTGGTATTTCTAATTTTTGGGGAACAGTCATCATGTCGCTCGCTGTTTTAGCAACTGTTTTACTAGGTTTTGAACGTTTGATCGATATTCTGGGCTTACTAGGCCCTCTGATCGCCATTGTATCAATGTTTATTGGTATTTATACATTATTTACTAATCCTGGTGATATCGATGCGTCATCAGCCTTTTTACAATCAGCAGAGAATTTGCCTTATGGGGCAGGTAATAGTCACTCATTCTGGTGGTTGGGTGGTATTTTATTTGTTGCTTATAATATTCTAGGGGGTGTTTCTTTTGTCACTCGCCTGGGTTCTACATGTAATTCAAAAAGAGAAGCGCTTTGGGGAGGTATATTTGGTGGAGTTGGTTTTATATTAGCAGCATTGACTTTAAATATTGCAATGCTGGGGCACGCTGAAGAAATGCTTGCAGTTGAGGTGCCTGTTTTACGGTTAGCACAAAACATTGGACCCGTGATGGCAGGAATTTTCGTTTTTATTTTATTACAAGGAATTTACACTACAGCCGCACCTTTCCTGTGGATAGTGACAGATTTTATTTTGCCAGAAGATCTCTCAACCAAAACTCAGAAAATTGCAATAACAATAATTTCATTAGTAACTTTGGTTGGTGCACAACTACCATTTCGTACTCTAGTAGGGATCATTTATCCATTTTCAGGATATTTCGGTATTGGCCTGATTATTTTAGTAATCTCTAGAGAAGTGTTAGATATCTATCGTGCAAGACAAGAAAATTAAATAATTCAGCTATTTTTTATGAAACGATGACAAAACATATTTGTTTTGTTGTCGTTTTTTAATTATTTGACGTTAATAAGTTTTAACGTTTAAAATGTTTTAAACGTCAACGACTGATTCATTTTGACGATATAAAAAAAGTTATCGTTGTAAAGCTCCCTTTAAACAATAAAAACTCCCTACCGAGTAATTTCAATTACTCAACAGGAAGTTTATTTATATTTTATTCAACTAATCTTTTCCCGTCTTGCTTTGGAATACCAACGCGTAAACTAATCGGCATTGCGGCTAATTCCGCCCCTTGATTCACTTCAACATGTCCATCCAAAGACAGGTACAAATCAATGTCTGTGTCATCCCATCCATAAGGCTTGCGCATTAGTCGTTGCATATCTTTCATCGCTAATGTTAACGCTTCTTCATACGTATCACGCGCAGCCGTTGTATACCAACGTTCTTCCGTTTCAATA
>CAZCDP010000211.1:0-2472 GCA_964497675.1 uncultured Candidatus Epulonipiscium sp. | reverse complement strand
GGCGGGGTCGGTGATGTTCTTGCGCCTAGGCTGATTGCTGAAATTGGAGATGTCAGACGGCTGCACAATGGAAAAGCCCTTATTGCTTGGGCCGGAATCGACCCACCACCGTATGAATCGGGGCAATTCATTGGTTCAAAACGCAGGATAACAAAACGAGGATCTTCAACGCTCAGGAAGGTCGGATATGAGGTGATGAGAGTGCTGAAAAGTCATCCTGCCCCGAAAGATGATACCGTGTACAACTACATTTTGAAAAAAGAAAGTGAAGGTAAAAGCAAAAAGCACGCAAAGATTGCCGGTTTGAATAAATTCCTGCGGATTTATTATGCAAGGGTAATGGAAGTTTACCAATAAAGCAAAATCGTATGCGATTGTACAGGCTGGAAACAACGCCAGCCTTTTTAGTGTACGCAAAAATAGAATGATGGAATAATTTTTAAAACCTGCCCAAAAGTACTTGACTTTTGTTAGCAGGTTTTTTTGTCAATTTTTAAAGATTTTACTTGCGTCTCTTTGCGTCTTGTGGTATAATATTAATAGTACTAAGTCGAGGAGGAAGCCATGAGAGTAAGAACGAGCAAGTCAAAAAACGGTACCAGATACTACATCATCAAAACTTACTATGACACAAAAGGTATAGAACACTCGGTTACTGTAGAAAAACTGGGACTGGACAGTGAAATCAGAGAAAAGACCGGCAGAGATCCAGCTGAGTGGGCTAAGGAGCGCGCCCAGTATCTTACTCAAAAAGAAAAGCAGGAACAGGAAAAAATCAGCATAGAGCTTTCACCAACTAAGCTTATCTCCAAGAATCACAGATATTCATTCAACGTTGGATATCTTTTCCTCCAGAAAATATACAACGAGCTTGGACTTGATAAGATATGTGAGTCTATCAGTGCTGATTCGGACTTTGAATATGATTTAAACGATATTCTTCAGAAGCTGTGCTACGGACGTATTCTTAACCCTGCTTCAAAATCAGGCACTTACGCTTTCTCAAAAAAGCTTTTAGAGCAGCCTTCTTTTGAGCAGCATCACGTTTACCGTGCCCTCAGCATCCTTTCAGATAACTTCGATTACATCCAAAGCGAGCTATTTAATAACAGCCTTAGGATAGGAAAGCGTAATACAGGCGTTATCTATTATGACTGCACAAATTTCTTCTTTGAACTGGAAGAGGCCGATGCTGATGGTTTATGCCAATATGGAAAAAGCAAGGAAAACAGACCTCTTCCAATAGTTGAAATGGGGCTGTTCATTGATAAGGACGGAATTCCTATTTCCCTTTGCATTAATCCGGGAAATACCAATGAACAGGTTACAATGAAGCCTTTGGAAAAGAAGATGCTTAAAGATTTTGGAATGTCCAGATTTGTAGTATGTACTGATGCAGGCTTGTCATCTAAAGCAAACAAAAGATACAACTCATTAAACGCTCGTGGATTCATTACTACTCAGTCGATTAAGAAACTGAATGGGGAGCTTAAAGAAACTGCTCTGAATCCGGAGCAATGGTACCTGATGGGAGCAAGGAACAGGTACAAGAAGTATAACCTGAATGAGATAAATGAAGCAGAACACAAAAACAGTGTGTTCTACAAGGAAATCCCGGTAGATAACGACAGCTTCTACGAAAGGTTAATTGTAACCTATTCATTAAAGTACAGAGATTACATGAGAACTATCAGAGCAAGGCAAATTGCAAGAGCAGAGAAAGCCCTGAAATCAGGTTCTGTAAAGAGAAAAAAGAATGCCAATGATTTCCGCAGATTTATTGGTGCAATGAACTGTACGGCTGACGGAGAAGTTGCCGAGAAATCAAAGTATTACATCGATACAGATGTCATTGAGAAGGAAGCAAAGTATGATGGCTTCTATGCAATTTCAACAAATCTGCATGATGACGATCCAAGCGGCATCGTTGCAGTAAATCACGAAAGGTGGCAAATTGAACAGTGCTTTAGAATTCTGAAATCCGAATTCAAGACAAGACCCGTGTATGTAAGCACGGATGAGCATATCAGAGCTCACTTTCTGACATGCTTCATTGCACTTATTCTATACAAGTACCTGGAAAAAAGGATGCACAAGGAATATAGCTGTGAAGAACTGATAGGCACACTCAGAGAAATGTATGTCAGAGAGGTCGTCGGAGAAGGATATATTCCAAATTACACAAGAAATGATTTAACAGACAAACTGCACGAAACCTTTGGATTTAGAACGGATTACAACATAGTAACAAAGGGGCAAATGAAAAAAATCATTGCTGAATCAAAAAAACGAAAAAGTGACGCAAAAAAAGCCAAGTAAATATCACTAAAGGACGTTGAAATTTCAACGTCCTTACTCTTTTAGGTGTAAAACTTGGGATTATACACTATCGGCTATTATCTTGCCAAGTATTTCAGCTGAATTTTCCACATCATCTATGTTGTTCCTGTTGTTTCCGACCTCCAGCAGGAT
>CAZCDP010000210.1:0-2479 GCA_964497675.1 uncultured Candidatus Epulonipiscium sp. | reverse complement strand
AAGACCTTGGAGGTTTCACCTCCAAACCACCACGAGGGTTTTACCCTCCGACCCGCTAAAAGTTCTTTGCCCCCCTTTCTTTTTGAAGAAAGGGGGTGGAGTTTGAGGTAACACCTCAAGGTTTTAATCTTTTAATAGTCCTCAAGGTCTTGCATATTTTTCTTATCTTTTTTCAACGCCTAACGTTACTGTTTCCCCATTGATATTCCATTCTTTCACATAACTGCCGCCTTTGCCGGCAACGATTTCCTCGGCTAATACATCGGTCTTGATGTCATTGCGTGAAAGAACCCCTGCCACAACGTCACTGCCGTCGTGGTATAATGTGATTTTATCCATAACTTCGAAATTCGCTTCTTTTCTCATGGTCTGTACCTTGCTGATTACTTCTCGAACAAAGCCTTCTTCCACAAGCTCCGGTGTTAGGTTGGTATCCAGTACAACGGTGACACCATTATCACTGGCAGATACAAAACCATCTTTCTGAGCCGTATCCATGAGCACATCATCCGGTTCTAATACAACTTCTTCACCATCAATGGAAAGCACCGCTTTGCCATCTGTTTTCAATGTATTTAGGAAGGCAGAGCCGTCCACTTCTTTTAATGCCGCACCGATTTTTGGCACCAGCTTACCATATTTTTTGCCCAAAGTACGGAGCTGTGGCTTAAAGGTGTAGTCAGTGAAGCCCTCCACATCATTGGTAAAGGTTATATTTTTTACGTTCAGTTCCTCTGCAATGATTTCTGTATACAGTTTAGGCAGCGTTTGTCCTGCTTTTACATACATCTGACCGATAGGCTGACGGTTTTTGATGTTAGCTGTATTTCTTGCGGCACGTCCTTCTACAACGACTTTCAGGACCAAATCCATGTTTGCTTCCAGGTCTTTATCTACCCATTCTCCATGGTAAGCAGGCCAGCTGCAAAGATGTACGCTTTCTTCTGCGGTACTATCTGTATTTTTCACAAGATTGTTATAGATTTCTTCTGCAATAAACGGCGTGAACGGTGCTGTAATTTTTGACATTGTCACAAGTACAGTATGAAGTGTCATATAAGCATTGATTTTGTCCTGCGGCATTCCTTTGCCCCAGAAACGTTCACGGCTTCTTCTCACATACCAGTTGCTTAAATCATCTACAAAGTCTGTCATGGCACGGGCAGGCTCTGTAATTTTATAATTCTCCAGACTTTCATCCACAAATTGTGTCAATGTCTGTAATTTAGACAGAATCCATTTGTCCATAGGAGGAAGCTTGTCATAGTCCAGTTTATAATCCATAGGATTGAAGTTGTCGATGTTTGCGTAAAGTACATAGAAAGCATAGGTGTTCCATAAGGTACCCATATATTTTCTCTGCATTTCGTTAACTG
Source organism: uncultured Candidatus Epulonipiscium sp. (assembly GCA_964497675.1). GTDB lineage: Bacteria > Bacillota > Clostridia > Lachnospirales > Anaerotignaceae > CAZCDP01. The sequence continues at coordinate 1,103 of CAZCDP010000210.1, read as the reverse complement.
CTTCTTCATAGTAACGGCTTGGAAGCCATGGTGCACTGTTTGCATAGAAGTACCAGCGGACGGCATCAGCGCCCTGTTTATTTAAGGCTTCCCAAGGGTCTACAACATTACCTTTGTGCTTACTCATTTTCTGACCGTTTTTGTCCTGAACATGACCCAGAACGATACAGTTTTTAAACGGTGCTTTGTCAAAGAGCAGAGTACCGATAGCAAGGAGGGTATAGAACCATCCTCTAGTCTGGTCAACGGCTTCACTAATGAAATCCGCAGGGAAGTTTTCGTCAAAAATTTCTTTGTTTTCAAATGGATAATGGAGCTGAGCAAAAGGCATACTTCCGGAATCGAACCAACAGTCGATAACTTCGCTGACTCTTGTCATTGTACCGCCGCATTTTGGGCAGGTAAGATGTACATTGTCGATGAAAGGTTTATGCAGCTCCACATCCTCGGGACAATCCGGTGACATTTTTTTCAGCTCTTCAATACTGCCGATGGTGTGTCTGTGTCCGCAGGAACATTCCCAGATGGGCAGTGGGGTACCCCAGTATCTTTCACGGCTCAAGCCCCAGTCAATTACATTTTCAAGGAAGTTTCCAAAACGGCCTTCTTTGATGTTATCAGGATACCAGTTGATGCTGCGGTTGTTTGCCATAAGTCTGTCACGAAGCTCTGTCATTTTGATGAACCAAGTATCTCTTGCATAGTAGATGAGCGGCGTGTCACATCTCCAGCAGAACGGATAGCTATGTTCAAAAGGAACTGCCTCCAGAAGGGTATTATCCTTTTTCATCTGTTCGATAACCAGTTTATCTACGTCCTTTACAAACATTCCTTTCCAAGGTTTTACTTCTTCTGTCATCAGGCCTTGGCTGTCTACATACTGACGGAAAGGCATATCATATTTCAGACCGACACGTGCGTCATCTTCACCAAAGGCAGGAGCGGAATGCACAACACCTGTACCGTCTGTTAGGGTTACATAGCTGTCACAGACCACATAGAAGCCCTTTGGATCGCTTTCGATGAAGTCGAAAAGAGGCTCGTAACGGGTATTTTCCAAATCAGTACCCTTCATGGTTTCTATGATTTCATAATTTCCTTCG
>CAZCDP010000209.1:0-2494 GCA_964497675.1 uncultured Candidatus Epulonipiscium sp. | reverse complement strand
GGATGTTTGACATTGACGCCAGCGCCATCGGTATGAATATTACAACTCCGGATGATATTTGCACCATAGCGGGAACCTGGAGTATTAATGAGTTTATCTCAAAAACGCCTATTACGGATGGAAGTATTTCCATGAATTCATTGTATGCCATACCGGGCTATTATTTGATTGAGGAGTGCAGTGCTACCTCTGCGGGGAATCTGGAATGGTATATCAAAAACTGTATGAAGAATGAAATCTTACCAAAGGGGAAAAGTATCTATGATGTAATCAACGAAAAGGTGGGTTCTGTGGAACCACAGCTTTGTGATGTATATTTTTTGCCTTTTTTATATGGTTCCAATACCCATCCTTTGGGGAAGGGTGCTTTTATTGGCTTGACTACTTATCATACCAATGCCCATATACTTCGCTCAATTTTTGAAGGAGTGGTTTATTCCCATAAGACACATATCGATAAGCTTCTCATGGCCCGACAGGCACCACGGTCTGTGCGCATGGCAGGGGGTGCAGTCAATTCTAGGGTTTGGGTGCAGATGTTTGCCGATGTTCTTGGTCTACCGGTTGAAACAGTAAAAGTAAAAGAAATCGGTGCTTTAGGCTGTGCCATGGCAGCCTTTGTGGCGGCAGGTATTTATGAAAATTATGAAGAAGCTGCCGAAGCTATGGTGCATATCAACGAAAAAGTATTGCCGAACCCTGAAAATACAAAGATTTACGATGAAAAGTTTAAAAAGTATACAGCGATAAACCATGCTTTGCATACGGTTTGGGACCAATTTGAGGTGTAGTTATGAAGGATAAAAACTTGCAAAGAAAAAAACTTGTGATTTTTGATATGGATGGCGTGGTACTGGACAGTGAGCCTGTGCATCTTCATTCTAAAGAAAAGATATTGGAAAACCTAGGCTTATCAGGCTGTATCGACCTCAGCGATTTTGTAGGTGTTGCCAATGAAAAACTATGGGGGCAGATTATCGAGGAAAATCAATTGGAGCAAACGATAGAAGAAATGGTACAAATGCAGGATGATTTGAATTTTCGAGAAATCGTGGAGGAAAAAATCTCCCTTTCTACGGGAATAAGGGAACTTTTAGAAAAAATGAAAGAAAAAAAATGTACGATTGCCATGGCATCTTCTTCATCCCGTTATTTTGTTCATGCAATATTGGAGCACTTTGAAATAAAAAAATATTTTTCTCACATCATAACAGGTGATGATGTGATCCATAAAAAGCCTGACCCTGAAATTTATCGTAAAGTTTTGGAAGCAACAGGGATACCCGCAGAAGCCGCTGTTGTTATCGAGGATTCTAAAATGGGGACCTTGGCGGCAAAGGGTGCTGGTATTTCTTGCATTGGTTATCGAAATCCTACTTCTGGTTGTCAGGATCTTTCACAAACTGTTTATGTAGTGGATGATTTGCGGGATATATTTCATTATTTGGAAAATGAAAGCTAGAGGATTAGGCGTCTTGGATTTTTGTTCGAGTTATCTCTTTATTTTTTTTGTATAAATCAATAAAATAATTTTGTATATAAAGTAAAATCGTATTTTATGTAGTTTAACAATACTACCAAAAAAATAGAAAAATAAGTTGTTTAAAATCAATATATTGATGTCGTTACCCTAAGCAATATTATTTATTTTTCTCTGTTTTTCACATATTTTATAGAATAGAATGAAATTTCGAGGGGGGAGAATTTGATAAAATTACATCGTTTTACTTGACTTTTATAAAAAATAAAAGCATAATATACAAGCGGATAGGATTTTTAGACATAGAAAATGTAGCATATTTACATTTTCTGGGTGTTATCAATTTTTAGCCTACTGTAATGCAGACTACTGATAACAGATTTATTTTGCTTGAAAACATAAGGAACATATTTTTAAGTGGAAGAAAACCTTAAAAGTATTTTGCAGTTGGCACAATAACACGCTGAAAATGCGGTATTGTGCTGTTTTTTTTGGAGAAAAATCAATGTAAATAAAGGATATTGAATCATTTTTACACAGAAAGGATGATAATATGTATCTATTCATGCTCTTGCTATGGATTGTTTTTAACGGAAGGATTACTCTTGAGGTTGTTTTACTTGGTATGGTTATTTGTGGGGGGCTGAATATTTTTTCCTGTAAAATTATGGGATTCAGCATAAAAAAGGACCTAAGAATGGCAAAGCAGATTCCGTCTTTTTTGAAATATAAGATTATTCTTATCTGGGAAATCATCAAGGCGAATATCAGCGTTATCAAAATAATAGTATCTCCCCATATGGTCTACGAACCCGTAGTGGTAAAATTTCACTCTGAGTTAGAAGAGAGAAACCAAACGGTATTAGCCAATTCCATTACTCTGACACCTGGCACCATTACTGCTGGGTTAACGAATGGTGATTTTATCATTCATGCTTTGGATAAGGAATTTGCACAGGGTTTGGAGGAGTGTGTCTTTGTGAAGCAATTAGAAAAAATGGAGGAAAAGTAAAT
>CAZCDP010000208.1:0-2504 GCA_964497675.1 uncultured Candidatus Epulonipiscium sp. | reverse complement strand
TTTATTATTGGGAAGCACCACAATTTTAGATGCATTGATTTTTTCAATGGCATTTAAAATATCCTCGGTACTTGGGTTCATAGTTTGTCCACCTTCAATAATCTCGTCTACCCCAAGATTTCTGAAAATCTCAGAAAGCCCCTTGCCCACGGAAACAGAAATAAAACCAATATCCTTTGGAGATAAATCCATATTTGCCACAGCCGCAGAAGAAGCGGAAACAGGCACCGTCGGCGCCACATTCTGGGCAAAATCAATCTTGTTTGTATGCTGTTCCCTCATATTATCAATTTTCAAACCGCTTAAACCGCCAATGGCCAGAGCTTTTTCAATAACCAAGCCGGGATGATCCGTATGCACATGAATCTTGATAATTTCTTCATCATTGACACAAACAATGGAGTCACCAATGGTTCCTAAAAAGGTTTTAAATTTATGAATAACGGATTCCTCCGCATTTTTTACATTGATAAAAAATTCTGTGCAGTAGCCAAAGGTGATGCTTTGATTTTCCACAGAAGCCAGAGCAGTAAAATCCTGTACGCTGGCTTTGGAAGGCTCATCTATGATTAACTCTTCTTGGCTATTCATATTTTTATAAGCACCCTCCAAAATACACAACAGCCCTTTTCCACCTGCATCCACAACACCAGCCTGTTTTAAAACCGGCAGCATCTCCGTTGTCTGCAACAGTACAGCGTGGGCATCTTCTAAGATTCGTTCTAAAAAAACTTCAATGTCATCTGTTTCCATAGCTGCTTTCTCCGCGCTATCGGCACAAGCACGGGCTACAGTTAGGATTGTTCCTTCTTTTGGCTTCATAACTGCTTTATAGGCGGTTTTTACGCCCTGCCTTACAGCATGAGCCAATTCTTTTGTACCCGCTTCCTCAAGCCCCTCCAATCCCTTGGCAAAGCCTCTGAAAAGCTGTGATGTGATGACACCTGAATTCCCTCTGGCACCTCTTAAGGCACCGTTGGAGGCCAATTTTGCAATTTCTCCCACATGGAGTGAATCGGATTTTTGGGTTTCTCTTGCCGCCGCCAAACCGGTCAGGGACATATTGGTTCCTGTATCCCCGTCAGGCACAGGAAAAACATTCAAGGAGTCCACCAGCTGTTTGTTGCTGTTCAGCTCATTGGCTCCTGCAATCATCATTTTCTTTAGTAAAATTCCATTTAATTTTGTTACTCCCACCAAAATTTCCTCCTCGATCTCAACTGTCAACTCGAACACCTTCCACAAAGATGTTCACTTCTTCCACTTCCAATCCTGCAAATTCTTCTACTTTATATTTTACAGTACTGATGATATTATCTGCGATGGCGGAAATATTTGTGCCATATTCAACAATAATATGGAAATCCAGACTCACTTTATTTTCATTGACAGTCATTTTGATTCCTTTTGTCAAGCTCTCCAGCTTCAAAAGCTGTACAATACCATCTTTCATATTTTTTGCTGCCATACCGACGATGCCATAGCAATCCATTGCTGCATAACCGGCGATTCTGGCAATTACTTCGTTATCTATAGTAATGACACCATAATCATTTTCGAGTTGCGCTGCCATAGTATCAACCTCCCGATTGGTTTTTATTTTTTTAGTATTGCTATTATACCACTAAAACCTTATTTTTTGAAACATATTTTTTGAAATCAAAGGTTTCCGCACCACTTCTCCTGGAAAATGCGATTATTTTTATGATTGCCTATCCATTGCCACCATTTTTTCCATATTTTGTTAACAACCAAAACCTCCTTAATACCTCTTTTTATCCCCTCTAAATCTTGCAGTTATCGAAAAATTTTTTTAAAATATATTGTATTGTTCTTGCAAAAGCAAAACTTTTCTGCTAAAATACTAATGTTGTGTCACATAAGCAATCAAGGAGGTGCGTAGCAATGGCTAAGTGTGAAATTTGCGAAAAAGGTCAGATAAAAGGCCACAGAATCAGTATTAACCGTAGTCAGGTTAGTAGACGTGCAAACCGAAAATGGAAACCAAATGTTAAAAGGGTTAGAATTATTGAGGGCGGTACAGTGAAATCAATCTACGTTTGCACAAGATGCTTGCGTTCCAATAAAATTACACGTGCAATCTGATTTCTTGAAAAAATAAAAAGAGAGTGGCTCATCATGACCAGTCTCTTTTTTTTTGCTAAAAATTCAGCAGTTATCAGAAAACAGTAAAAATCCGCCTACCGCTACCAGTATGACTGCCGCAATGAACCCCCACCATGGTATCACCAGTACAACCAGCATACCGCACCCGGCAGAAAACAAGCTCAGCCCCAGTAGTCTTTTCGGCGGAAACCCAAAAAATCGTCTGCGCACAGCCCCACCCCTTCCGGTATCTATTATTTTACTATATTCCAAAATAACGGAAAGGTGAACTAAAAGACCGCAAAATGTGAGGCTTACCCCTTCTTCCACTTTTCTATTTAATCTTTCGCTTTGATTACAAATAAGTAGCCGCTTTTCAGAGAAATCGTTGCTTCCTC
>CAZCDP010000207.1:0-2547 GCA_964497675.1 uncultured Candidatus Epulonipiscium sp. | reverse complement strand
ATTTTTAGGATACGGCGGAATTGCTCCGTTCCTGCAACTTGTGTCAGTTCAAACAATAACGCTTCATAAGTTGTAAGTAATGCGCCTTCGGAAAGACTCCGCTGGATAGCACCTGCTTTATCCTTTTCCTTTCTGGAGCCGATACAATCTGTGGGTAAAATCACTTGATACCCGTTATTTTGCAAATCGATTACAGTTTGCAATACACAGATGTGGGATTCTGCACCACAGACAATGACATTTTTTCTCTGATGCTTTTCCAATGCTTTTCTGATGGGTTCATTTTCCCATGCACTGAACGTCATTTTGTCCATACCCTGTACTTTTTTCGGTATCTCTAGGGTTTCTGCGATTTCCAAAACAGTGTTGCCCAAGCCTTGGGTATACTGCTGTGTCACGAGAAAAGGGATATTCAGTTCTTTTAGTCCTTGTAATAATTTTTTTGAATTTTCAAGGAGCGCTTCTTTTTCACAAATGGAAGGAATTAGTTTTTCCTGATAATCAATAACCATACAGATGGTATCTTTTGCTGAAATTCTCATAATTTCCTCCTATTAACGAATCATCATGTCAATCATACCACTGATTTTGTCATGACTGATTTTTTCTCTGATTGCTTTTTTAATAAATTCATCTCGGCTAAATCCAATTTCTTCTAAATGACTGGTCAACTGCCCCGCAGTGTCTGCATCCAGAGAAACGGTGAACTTTTTTGCAGTCGTTTTTGTAGTTTTCTTAGTGGAAGCTGTTTTTTGAACTGTTGTTTTTTTAGCGGATTTTGGCATATACGCACCTGCTTTCGCTCAATTTGTAATTAATTATATCATAATTTCGGAGGTGTTTCATGCTTTTTCTCTATCTTTTGAGGGATTTGTTATTTTATAAATCTTGGATGATAGGAACTGGTGGTAAGGGGGCAAACATCAAAACCCATTTTCCGAAGCCCTTCTATGATTTGGGGAAGTGCTTCTGCTGTTGTTGTTTTCGGCGTGGTCTGGTGCATGAGTATAACAGCTTCTGTTTTATTTTTTACTCCGCTTAAAACATTGTTTATAAGGGTTTCTTTTGGCATGGTATTACCACTGGCATCGCCGGAATCCACATTCCAGTCGACATAAATATAGCCTTTTGCTTTGGCCTGTGCTGCTAAGGTGTTCATAAGTTTATTTCGCGTACCGATAGCGTTGTTGGAACCACCGGGGAAGCGGAGAAATACGGGGGTATAGTCTATGGTATCTTTCAAGTATTTTTGCTCCGCATCAAAATCAGACCAAAAGTTCTCCGAAGAAGCATAAAGGTAGAGGTATTTATGACTCATGGTATGGTTTCCAATGACATGGCCTTCCTCTTTCATTCGCTTCAGCAGGGCAGCATCGGATTTTCCTGTTACAAAAAAGGTTGCTTTGGCATTGTATTTTTTTAATACATCTAATATAATCGGTGTATTTTTTGAAGTTCCGTCATCGAAAGTTAGATAAGCTCGTTTTGTATTAAAACTTTTTGAAATCAACTTAAATTCTGGAGTGGCATGGACAGCTCGGTTTAACACAGAAGCCATTTCTCCTAATGATATTTTTTCGTTGGCACCTAATTGCCCTGTGCCTTGTTTTTCCAAAAGCCCTCTGGAATAAGCAAATTGCAGAGGGGGCAGTGCGTAGGGGGCAATCTTATCAGGAAATGTAATAGTTTCACCACCGGTTAGGGTGGCGTTGGGATAGGCTTTCTTTATGAGCCGATAAACCATAACGGAGAAGTCACCTTTTGTAATACTATGGTTGGGCTGGAAGGCGTTGTTTCCTGTTCCGCTGACCAGGCCCAGACTGTATGCCTGTAATACAAAAGGCTGCTTGCCGACGTTGACATCGGAAAAGGGATTGCTTTGCGGAGCAGGGGGGACAAGACCGGTCATTTTTGTATATGTTTGAATCAGATAGCTACAAGCCTCTCCTCGGTCTACAGGATAACTTTGTCGGGCTTCAAAGCTTGGTATTTGGAGCCATGAGGTTTCTGTGGGAGGGGCGGCGGCAAAAGCGACTTGAGGTAGCAGTGTTGAAGCCAGGATAACCGCTGTTAGTTTACGTATCAATTTTAGCATTTGAGAAATCTCCTTTGTAAATATGTTTGTATGGCGTGACAAATAACAGTATACATAACTATACGAAAATAAACAATAAAAGATATCGTGAAAAATTCATACATTTTTCTTACAATATTCGAGAAAGGGTAAGAATAGGACAGGCACTTTCCCAAAAGAAAATCATAGAATATAAAGATGATGATGAAAAGAGGGATAACCATGCCTAAAGTTTATTTAAGTCCGTCTATACAGGAATATAACCCATATGTGATTGGAGGAAACGAAGAAGAGTATATGAATAAGATTGTGGATGCCATGATCCCTTATCTGGAAGCCAGCGGTATCGAGTACACCAGAAACAGACCGGATCAGACGTTGTCTGAGATTATTAATGAGTCCAATATGGGAAACTATGATTTTCATATTGCAATTCATTCCAATGCAGCGGCACCTGCGTATGCAACCAAAAT
>CAZCDP010000206.1:0-2553 GCA_964497675.1 uncultured Candidatus Epulonipiscium sp. | reverse complement strand
AAGCCTATCCGACTATACCAAAAGTAACGGTAACGGGTATCTATGATGATCAAACGGAAGCTGCCGTAAGGGCCGTTCAGAAGCAATTTTTAAACGAGAATGTGGGCGTAGTTGGACCAATTACTTGGAGCAAAATAGCAGAACTCTATGAAAGTCTATAAATGTAGAGGAAGTTTGCACTTTTGGATCCGTTGACAGAATTAGAGGCTCTTTTCCGAGCCTCTATATTGACATACAAAATTTTATTTAATAGAGTTGAGTGGCCATTCAGCTACTTATATATCAAAAATTTTATCATAGAAAGCTGACTTACAGAGATTTTTTCACACCCTCCCAATTTCTGTGATAACCTTACTATAGCCTAAGCTTCTTCCATTTCACCCTCTGCTACAATTTCACTCAGAACTTGAATTAAATCATTCATTGTGCCTATTCTTACATTTCGCTCTAAGATGGCATTTTTAAGGTCAATAGACAGAGATTCAAATTGAAATCTCAAATTTGGATTAACATATGACATAAAATCACCTCATGATTAGGTTGCCCAATTAGTATGGCCTTATGAAAATCCCATAAGTTTTGCAAAAAAAATATATATTGCTGGAAGTATAGGGGAAAGTGCTACTACTTTGTTAACTAGCGGAAGTTACGCAATAAATCCAAAAGAAAGCAGAGCTATACGCCCTGCTTAACAAGATGATTTACATATTCTTGCATTTCTTCTTTTGATTCAATTTGATGTGTGCCGTCAATGATTCTTTGTTTTTCGGCATCAGGTAGGTTAGAAAAGTAATGCATGGCTTCTGGGTTTTTCATAAAAGCCATTCCTAAGCCCATGGGAATGTCACTGTTGGTTACATCGCTTTTGTTATCAAAATTATTCATATCATCACCACAAATAGTATTCGCAGCAATAGAAAAAATATTCAATATACTTGAATTCAGACTGTCAAACAACCCCATTTTTAAGATAAAATGGGGTTGTTTGACAGTCTGATCTGAAATGGATGGTAAAAACCATCCATTTCAGGTTTTTCTTTAGATTAAAAGGTGTATCAAGTTATTTAGGTGAAATTTCTTGGTGAGAATAATGAATTTGTCAACAGATCCCAAAATTCACAGTCCCTCTGAAATCCGACTGTGCTGTGGATTTTTATTTACGGGGTTGTTCCTTGCTCTTTCCAACATTAGTTTAATGCGGTTAACCTGATTCACTTCACTGGCACCTGGATCGTAATCAACTGTCAAAATATTGGTTTGTGGGTATATTTCTTTCAATGTTTTAATCATTCCCTTCCCGGAAATATGATTGGGAAGACAGGCGAAGGGCTGCATACAGATGATATTAATGGCTCCTTCTTCAATTAATTCTATCATTTCTGCTGTGAGAAGCCATCCTTCCCCTGAACGATTGCAGATTGAAAGAATCGGTTCGGTTTTCTTAGCCATTTCATAAATTGTTGCAGGAACTTTGAACCTATTGCTGTTTTGGAGTGCAATCCGCATATCATTACGATAGTGCTCAATATACCCGAGGGAGAGATTACCTATTACCCTCCGTGTCTTGCTGCCGCTCAAATACCGATTATCCGATTCCCCCCCATATGCACAATATAAGAAAAAATCCATTAATCCCGGTACGACCATTTCAGCACCCATTTCTTCAATAAAAGCGACTATATTGTTGTTGGCCGACGGATGATACTTTACCAAAATTTCACCAACCAAACCAACCTGGGGTTTTTTTTCATCATGGATAGGTATCTGTTCAAAATCCTTCACGATTTTTATTAGATTTTCACGGAAATTCATCCGATTCACATGACGGAGATCTTTTTTACACTTTCCCATCCATTGAAAAAAAAGCTGATTGGCTGTCCCTTGAACTGTTTCATAAGGCCGAACATGAAACAATACTTTCATAAGCAAATCGCCATAAATTATTGCCATTATAGCTTTTTTAATAAAGGATGCGGTAATAGTAAATCCTGATTTTTTATCCAATTTGACTACGTTTAAAGATATGATAGGGATTTTTTGAAAGCCTGCAGTCCACATCGCCTTTTTCAAAAGTGCCAAGTAGTTACTGGCTCTGCAAGGTCCCCCTGTCTGACTCATGATTACAGCAGTATGATCAAGGTCATATTTTCCGGACTGCAATGCTCTGAGAATTTGTCCTATGACGATAATGGAAGGGTAACAGGAATCATTGTTCACATATTTCAACCCTACTTCGATGTCTTCCTTTTCCACTGTAGGAAGTACCTCTAGATGATAACCTTCTGATCGGGCTGCCTCCTGTAACAGCGAAAAATGGATGGGTGCCATCTGTGGAGCTAAAATAGTGTATTTTCTACTCATTTCTTTTGTGAAACACCTCTCTGTGAGGTTAGGTACCTGAGTGGATTCCATTTTTTTATTCCTTTTCTTAGATTCCATTGCCGCCTTAAGTGATCTCAGTCGGATTTTAACTGCGCCCAGATTGCTTGCTTCATCTATTTTAATCATAGTATATATCTTACCGTTTCTATTTAAAATCTCCTGTGCCTGTTC
>CAZCDP010000205.1:0-2558 GCA_964497675.1 uncultured Candidatus Epulonipiscium sp. | reverse complement strand
CAGGGGAGATTATCAGAGGAGTGACAGATAAGCTGAAACCAGACCTCATCATTGCAATCGATGCATTGGCTGCTAGAAAATTTAGCCGTATCAATGCTACCATACAGATGTCAGACACAGGGGTTTCTCCTGGCGCTGGCGTAGGGAACAAAAGAATGACACTCAATAAAGAAACACTGGGGGTGCCTGTCATTGCCTTGGGCGTGCCGACGGTTGTGGATGCCGCAACGTTGGTGAATGACACAATGGATAGGATGCTGGCGGAAATGATTGCTCAAACCCCAGAGGGCAGCCCTTTTTATGAGATGTTGCAATCTATGGACACGGAGGAAAAATATCAGCTTATCATCGAAATATTGAACCCTTATGTGGGGAATATGTTTGTGACACCGAAGGAAGTGGACGCTGTGGTAGACCGTCTGGCCAATATTATTGCAAACTCCATTAATATTGGACTTCATCCCAGTATTACCATGGAGGACATCAACCGCTATACTTTTTAAGAAAGTAAAACATTTAAGAAAAAAAGCCGTTAATCACAAAAAAGAAGGTATAGAGAGCCTTCTTTTTTGCTGTAAGGAGCATTTTAGTTGCAGAAAAACCTTAAATCCATGCTTTTTTTAGAAGAGAAACTCCTTTTTTTAGTTCTTCCACGGATAGAGAGGCATAGCCTGCTAAAACCATGCCTTCATATTCACTTGCCAGTTTTCCCATGAAAAAGGGAGATATGGGATAGACTATGACGCCGACCTTTTCCGCTTTTTCACACATTTCCTGTTGGGATAGTCCCTTTTTCAGTTTAATCAGCACATGATGTCCTGCGTTTTCCCCCATAATTTCAATTTGATCACCAAAAGCTTCCCCCAAAGCAGAAACAAGAAAAGCTCTTTTTTCTTTGTATATTTTACGCATTTTGTTTAGGTGGGTTTCGTAATGTCCTTCTGAAAGAAAACGTGTCAAAACCAACTGGTCTACCTTGGAAACGGCACAGCTGAAAACGGTGTAGCGTTGCAGATAAATGGAAAGAAGTTCTTCAGGCAACACCATATAGCTGATACGCAGAGCAGGTGTGACAGATTTAGAAAAACTACCCAGATAAATTACTTTTCCGTTTTGGTCAATGCTTTGCAATGACGGAATGGGGCGTGTGTCATAGCGGAATTCACTGTCATAGTCATCCTCAATAATATACCGTCGTTCTTCCCGATTGGCCCAGTTCAGCAGCTTGATACGGCGGCTGATGGGCATAGTGATTCCTAATGGGAACTGATGAGAAGGAGTTATGTATACGGCGGTATCTTTTAAAGTGTAAAGCGGTTCTGTGGGGATACCATTCGTATCAATAGGGATAGAAAGAACACGATGCCCCATGCGCTGAAAAAATAAACAGGCTTCGTGATAAACAGGATTTTCCATGGCAATGGTACAGCTATTATCCAAAATGTAGCTTAAAATTTGCAGTAAGTTATCGGTGCCTGCACCGATGACTACTTGTTCCGGACGGCAGTGTACCCCACGAGAGAGATAGAGGTAGGTGGCAATAGCGGTACACAGAGCAGGCTCTCCCTGGGATGGTGAAGCGCAAAGCAGGTGTTTGTCATATTCATTGAGAGCAGTACGCAAAAGTTTTCGCCAAGTATGGTAGGGGAAGGCGTTGCTATCTATGTTATTGATTGAAAAATCAATTTGATGATTTTTTTTAGGCGGCAAGGGAGCAGGAACCATCTGTTTTGGCAGACTGCTATGATGTTTTGAAAAAAGAAGCGTTTCCATTTCACAGACATAATATCCTTTTTTGGGTATCGACGTAATAAATCCTTCAGAAAGCAACTGACTGTAAGCTGTATCAATGGTGTTGACACTGACACCCAGCTGTTCCGCCATTTTTCGTTTGGATAGAAGTCGTGTATTTGCAGGTAGTGTGCCGGAGCCTATGGCTTCCTTTAATTGCTGATAAATTTGAAGATAAAGGGGCGTTTCTGGTGTTTTTGGTGCAAGGGAAATCATAAGATACCTCCTAATAAGATAAAAATGTATCGATACAATACAAGAAAAACATCTGATACCATAAAAAAATTATAATCTGGTATTTTCAAACCGTTCAGATTACAGGTATTATAATGTAAAGAGAACGTAAGGTCAATAAAACAAAACAGAAATAGGGGGAGAAATATGCATTCCAATACAGCAACAAAAGCTTCATCAGGGTACAATACAAAAAAACTGACCATCAATGCTATGTGCATTGCACTAACCTTCCTTGCTACCATGTGCATCAATATAAGGTTGCCCATTATGGCAAACGGGGGATTAATTCATCTTGGAAATGTGCCGTTGTTTTTGGCAGCTATTCTTTTTGGTAAAAAAACGGGTGCTGTTGCCGGTGCAGTGGGGATGGCACTTTTTGATTTGGTTTCGGGCTGGGGTGCATGGGCACCGTTTACCTTTGTGATTGTTGGTCTTATGGGGTATGTCGTTGGCGCTATGACAGAAAAAGAAACCCATCAAAGCATAGTATGGTATTTGGCGGCGGTAGTTGTGGCTTTGGCCATCAAAGT
>CAZCDP010000204.1:0-2585 GCA_964497675.1 uncultured Candidatus Epulonipiscium sp. | reverse complement strand
TTCCCCATCGATTACAGCCAAATCTTCTTCATATCCATCAGCAAAAATACCAAAGGCTTCCCCTTCACACATTTCCTCCAAACACCGCAGACGGGCATACTCTTTTTTATCATCCTTGCGACCTCGTATTTTTCTTGCCAGATTGTTTTTTTCTCGTTCTACTATCTCTTGCAAAAATCCTTTTTTATCTGTCAATGGTTCTTTGATAAACTGTTTCAGAAAGTCAAAGCCCTCCTCCAGTAAATCCTCATTGCATTTCAGCAATTCCAAGTAAAAAAACAAAATCTGTTCTTCTCCTTTTTTCAAAACGGAAATATCAAATACACTGCCGTACATTTCATCGTTCTTTATAGCAACAGCCGTTCTGGAAGGATAATTACGACAGCCGTTTTTTAAAACCTCTGCCAAAAGTGCCGTTTTTGTAGCATTTTTTCTGGAAAGGGGTACCCGAAACAAAACGCCGATAAGATTTGTTTTAAATTTACCGCCCTCCAAAAAATGAACCTGTAATTGTTTTTTTTGTGTTTTTTCCAAAAGCCCTGTCATCCCTTGTTCACCCCTTTTTGATTATGGGTTATTCTTTCCCAATTCCCGAAAAAAATGCTCCAGTCCACCATAGCATACAAGCCATTGCAAAAAATAATTTTAATCCCTCAAATATATGGAGCGTGTCAATAAAGTTGACACCCTTTACTTTAATTTAAAGTAGGTACTGTCGGACAAAAAGCTGATTTCCTAGTGAAGGGCGCAAGTTCCTAAAAATCAGCCTTTCTTTGCACTTAGTGTTGTCAAGCACTTTTGCATATAACAAAAGTCATCCTATGGATGTCCCCGTTTTCTTCGGCGTGCAAAGTGAATTCGCCCTGCATGATTCCAGTTGGGGAAACTTTTCCCCAAACCTCTTGCTCTTTCGAAGTGAATGGGCGGTTTTTTAACAGACTGCTATATATTCCGCCCCTTTTTTATACAACAAAAAAAGGACAGAAAACTCTGTCCTTCCATTCTGTACCGATTTTGCCCAAAAGCTATTATTTTTTTAATTCGAAATCTTCTTTTCCTACACTGCATAATGGACATACCCAGTCAGCTGGTAATTTTTCAAATGGCGTGCCTGGTGCAATACCGTTTTCAGGATCGCCTACGGCAGGGTCATAAATATAACCACATACTGTACATTCATACTTATTCATACTTTCACCTCCTCTCATCGTATTTACTCTGGAATCCCAGAATAAACAAAACCGTTTTTTGCATCTGCTGTTATCAAGGTATCATTTGGGATGAAATCAGTAACCTTTGCATTACAAATGATGACTGGAATATCCAAAGCTCGTCCAACAATTTCTGCATGGCAGTTCTCTGTATGTTCCATGGGACCCACAATAATCGCTGATGCTTTTTTAATATATGGCATAAGGTCGTTGTCCGTAGAAGAAGCCACAAGGATATCTCCTTTTGTGAACTTACGTTTTGCTTCTTCCCGCACTTTGATGACCCTTGCTTTTCCTGATGCTTTTTTGCTGCCTATACCAACACCTTTACACAACACATCTCCCACAATATCAACCCGCAGTGTATTGGTGGAACCTGAAACACCCACTGGAACGCCAATGGCCATGACAACAGTGTCACCGTTTTTTGCCAATCCAGTTTTTACAGCGCTTTCCATGGCGATATCAAAAACCCCTTCATTTTTCAAAGGCTGGTCATAATAAACAGAACGGCAACCCCATACAAGATTCATCTGCCGCCAGATGATTGGATCCATGGTACAAGCCACAATAGGGCAGCAAGGACGGTATTTTGAAATCATTCTTGCCGTAAAGCCGGATTTTGTCACCGAACAGATGCAAGCTGTTTTCAATTCTGCCGCTGTAGTGCAGGCAGCATAACTGATTGCGTTGGTAATATTAGTTGGCTCTGCCTTAAACTGTCTGGTAAGATTCTTGCTGTAATTGATACTGCTTTCTGTCTTTTCTGCAATTTTTGCCATCATAGCAACGGCCTCTACGGGATAATCTCCCTTTGCTGTTTCACCGGAAAGCATAATGGCATCACTGCCATCAAAAATAGCATTGGCAACATCATTTGCCTCTGCTCTGGTAGGTCTTGGATTATGAACCATACTTTCTAACATCTGCGTAGCTGTAATCACCGGTTTACTGCTTTTATTGGCTTTTATAATGAGCATTTTCTGAACAAGAGGCACTTCCTCCGGGGGAATTTCAACGCCCAAATCCCCTCTTGCCACCATAATGCTGTCAGCTACCTCCAGAATTTCATCTATATTATTAACGCCTTCGCGATTTTCAATCTTTGCAATAATATGAATATCATTTCCGTGATTTTCTTCCAAAATCTTACGAATTGCAATAATATCGGAAGCGGAACGAACAAAGGATGCTGCCACATAATCAAAACCCATACGGATTCCAAATTTAATATCCTCGATATCCCGTTCTGTTAAAAATGGCAGATTTACAAAAACATCTGGAAGATTCACGCCCTTGTTGGAACTGAGAAACCCTCCGTTTATCACAGTACAGTGAACCTCATTCCCCTGTATTGTTTCAACTTTTAATTCA
>CAZCDP010000203.1:0-2644 GCA_964497675.1 uncultured Candidatus Epulonipiscium sp. | reverse complement strand
GGAGCAAAAATTACCGCAGACAGTAGGATTATTCTGACAGTAAGTAAGGGCGAAGAAAGTAAAAAAGTGGCTGTGCCAAAGGTGGAAGGTCTTTCTGAAGCCCAGGCGAAAAAAGATTTGAAGGCAGTGGGACTTATAGTTGGAAATGTGACACCGGCAGAAAGTAACAAAATACCTAAGGGTGTTGTTATCACACAAACACTTTCTGCAGGACAGGAAGTCCCCAGAGATAGTGTCGTAGGTCTTGTTATAAGCTCAGGCCCTTCTGCAACAGAGGAACAGGAGCCGAAGAAAAAGCCGAGCAGCCCATCTACCTCGGAACCTGCTGAATCCCCAAAAACAAGCGTACGGATGTTTAACGTAAGCGCACCGGCGAGCGGTGGTGACAGTGCGCATGTCAAGGTCATCAAAGTGGACGATAATGGTTCTGCTACGACTGTAATCGACGAAACCAGAGGGATTAATGACTTCCCCTTCCCTGTCAGCGTAACAGGTTCTGGCAAAGGACAAGTACAATGTTATATTGATGGTGTGCAGCAGTGGAGCGAAAGTGTAAACTTTTCAGAAGGTGGAAATTAAATGATAAATGGCACAATTTTAAAAGGGATAGGCGGATTTTATTATGTTGATACGGAAAGTGGTCTTTACGAATGCCGTGCTCGTGGGATTTTCCGAAAAGAAGGTATCAAACCCACAGTAGGTGACCATGTGCAAATCACAGTGCTGGACGAAGCCCACAAAAAAGGCAGTCTAGATGTAATCCTGCCGCGGAAAAATGAACTAATCCGTCCCCGTGTGGCCAATGTGGAGCAGGCGGTTATCGTGTTTGCCGCCAAAAGCCCCAATATGAATCTGGATTTGCTGGATCGGTTTTTACTGTTGGTGGAAGAGCAGAATCTGGATATTGTAATTTGTATTAATAAGATTGATAAGGACAAAGAAAAAGAGTACGAAGAAGCGGCTCGTCTGTATCAAGCGGCTGGCTATTCTGTTATTTGTGCCAGTGCTACAGAGGGCGATGGTATAGAGATGCTACGAAAGGCTCTGGAGCATAAAATCTCTGTTTTTGCAGGCCCTTCCGGTGTGGGAAAATCCAGCTTGATTAACGGAGCTTTTCCTGAACTTAGCCTGATAACAGGGGAAATCAGTAAAAAAATCGAGCGTGGGAAACATACCACCCGCCATGCGGAACTGATACAAATTAGCAAAAACAGCTATATTGTGGATTCTCCCGGGTTTACATCTTTATATCTGGATCATATCCCACAGGAGAGTTTACAATATTATTTCAGAGAATTTTTACCCTTTGTTCATGAATGTCACTATACAGGGTGCAGCCATACCCATGAACCGGAATGTGCTGTGAAAGAACAGGTGGGCAAAAAAATCAGTCGGATACGCTATGACAGGTATGTTTCTTTCTATACAGAATTGGAGAATGAAAGGAGAAAATAATATGAGCATCTATCTTTCCCCATCCTTGCTTTCAGCAGATTTTACACAAATCGGCAGTCAGCTGGAAATCGTGGAAAACGCAGGCACACCATACCTTCATCTGGATGTGATGGACGGTGTTTTTGTACCGAATATTTCTTTTGGTATTCCTGTAATCAAGAGCATTAGAAAAGCATCGGGGATGGTTTTTGATGTCCATCTTATGATTGTTGAGCCGGAAAAATATATAGAAGAATTCAGAAATGCAGGAGCGGACATTATCAATTTTCATGTGGAAGCGACAAAAAATCCTGCCTCGGTGATTGCTAAAATCAAAAGCCTTGGTGCAAAAGCGGCGATAACCATGAAACCGGCAACTCCTGTTTCTGCCATAGAGCCTTATTTGGCAGAACTGGATATGGTTCTTGTTATGACTGTTGAGCCGGGCTTTGGCGGGCAAAAGTTCATGGCAGACCAGCTTCCGAAGATTGTGCGTCTTGCACAGTTGAAAAAGGAAAATAATTTACATTTTGATATTGAAGTAGACGGAGGCATTGGTATGGGCAATGTGAAACAGGTGCTGGACGCCGGTGCCAATGTCATCGTAGCCGGGTCTGCTGTATTTGGACAGGAGGATATTGGCAGAGCGGCCAGCGATTTCATCGAGCTTTTTAAGGAGTATGTATGATATGAAGGCAATCGTTTTTGGCAGTGCGGGAATAAAGGACTATAGTTTCTGTGAAGAATATATAGAGGATGGTGACATCATCATCTGCTGTGACGGGGGGATGTGTCACACCGAAAAGCTAGGGATTCGCCCGGATTATATTGTTGGGGATTTTGATTCGGCACCCCCAAAGCTTCTGGAGTATTACAGGGGTATGGGTGTCAATATACAGCAGTTCCCTACCCAAAAGGACGAAACAGATATGGAACTGGGGCTGGATTTTGCAGTGAAGCTAGGGGCTTCGGATATTGTTATCATAGGTGGCATTGGCAGTCGTTTTGACCATACACTGGTCAATGCCCATCTATTACTCCGTTTGCTGAAAAAAGGCATTAGAGGACGTTTGGTTCATGAAAAAAACTGTGTAGAGTTGATTGATAAGCCCATGAAGATTCATGGTAAAAAAGGGGATTTGGTTTCTACCATTCCCCTATCCATGGAAGTTACAGGTATCACATTACAGGGGTTGGCGTATCCTCTTTT
>CAZCDP010000202.1:0-2662 GCA_964497675.1 uncultured Candidatus Epulonipiscium sp. | reverse complement strand
TGATCTTTTATCAATTTTAAACCTAAGAACCGGTGGACTGGCAATATATGGTGGTATCATCGGCGGTTTACTGGCACAGGGAAAGGAACCTTTTTGGGCTGCGGTATTGGGCGTTTATATTCATGGATTGGCGGGGAATCTAGCGGCAGAAAAAATAGGAATATACGGCGTTATGGCGGAACAACTGGCAGAACAGACGGCAATTACCATGAAAAGATTATCAGAGAAGTTAGAATAGCTCAATGGGTGATTTTGATAGCATGGAATATAAAAACCTTCTTTTTCAGATAGCTTATCTGGAGAAGAAGGTTTTTTAATAAAAAAGGAGGGCAAAAAGTTTTCCTTTAAAGGCTGAGGATGCTCCTCTGGAATCAAGTAAGGGATTTATTTCGCATCCCCCGAAGAAAACGGGGACATCCATAGGATGCTTAAGACGGCTTGCACATTAAAGTAACTGGGTGTAGACAAAGTCTACACCCAGAGCGTGTCGATTTTATCGGCACGCATTCGTATCATGAGATGAATTGCAGGGAAATGTTACCTTTTCTGCAAGGGTTTTTGGCTTAGGACAGAGCCATACCAAATACCATACCACCTAAAAGTACTGCAATAATGGAGATAGGAGCTATAAATTTAATCAGGAAAGACCATACCCCTGAGAGGCTGAACTTGAACTTGCCATCTGAAGTTGCTTCCTGTACACCGTTTTTGGTTCCCCAAAACCAGCCAACGAAGATACAGGTGAAGAATGCACCGAGTGGCAACATCAGACGGTCTGTCAGGTATTCCATAAAGTCGCCTAAGATTGGATACTGTAAGCCGTTGCCGTCAAGCCAGATACCTTTGAGTGGAAGGTATGCCTGTGACATTGTGTAAAAAATACCGATAACAAAAGTGATAAGACCAACAGCCATGGTTGTTTTCTTACGTTCAAATCCCTTTTCTTCAATGAGAAATGCTACAGAACCCTCCAAAATGGATGTAGAGGAAGTAATTGCTGCAAAGAATAACAGGAAGTAGAACAAAACACCGAATAGGGTGCCGCCCGGAATCGCTTGGAATACACCAGCCAGTGAGGCGAATGCAAAGCCGCCGCCCATACCGGGAGCAACGCCAGCAGCGAATACAGCAGGGATAATCATGAAGCCTGCGAACAAAGCAACTAATGTGTCAAGGGTACAAACGATTGCGGTATTGGTAACAAGGTTATCATCTTTACTCAAATAGGAACCATATGTAATCATAACGCCCATACCTAAGGAAAGAGAGAAGAACGCCTGACCAAGAGCGGAAAGAATGACACCGCCGTTGATTTTTGTTAAGTCAACATGGAATAAATATCTGACACCCTCGTCAGCACCAGGAAGTGTACAAGAGCGAATCATAAGACCAATCAAAATAATGAAAAGACATGGCATTAAGATCTTGCTCATTTTTTCGATACCTTCTGAAACACCACGTGTGATAATGAAAATTGTCAAAAGAGCGAAGATACCAGGATAGATGATAGCACCCATAAGAGGGAAACCTTCTGCACCCAGCATTCTTAAAAAGTATGCCATAGGGTCAGCATAAATAGCACTGGATTCGGTGATGTAACCAATGATATATTTGATTACCCAGCCACCAACCTGTGTATAGTAACAGAGAATGATAAAGCCTGTTAATACACCTAAGCCACCTACCCAAGCGAACTTTGAATTTAATTCTCTGATGGCACCAATGGCATTTTTCTGTGTTTTACGTCCAAGAACGAATTCACCTAACATAACAGTTGCGCCGACGAGTGCAACGAGGATGATATAAACCAGAATGAAACCGCCGCCGCCGCCATTGTAAGCCTTACCGGGAAATTTCCAGATGTTGCCCAAACCAACTGCGGAGCCTGCTGCTGAAAGAATGAAACCAAGCTTGCTTCCGAATTGACCACGGTTTTCAACTGTCGTATTATTATTTGACATAGTATTCCTCCTAACTATAATGAATAAAACTCTTTTCTGCATTGCAAAAATAAAAGCTAAAGAGCAAAACTTTTTATTTTTGGGCGGAAACTCCGCCGATGAAACATAATATATCCATCTTATACAGTTGCATTTTTGTTCACGCCATGTGGTGTGAAACATTATAATTGCGATAATTTAGAATGCTTTCCCCAAAAAAGCATCTTTCAAAACACATAAATCCCCAAATTTAAGCGTTTGATTTGTAACAATAACCTGCCGTTAACTGCCGACGGTATTGTTTCCCTGCAATAAGGAAGCGGAGATACCCGCTTGGTGCCTTTCATAACACTCCTTCCTATGTATGATTCCAGATTGTTTTAGCGCAACTTGTAGTTTGTAATGATGGCTTATGAATACATTACACCATATTGGCAAAAATATCAATAAAAAAATATCGTATTTTAAATTTTTTTTATAGAATATTTCATTGCGGTCTGAAATAACCCCTATAAATCAAGGGTTTCTCTGGATATGGCAAGTGGAAACTTTTTTAACATTTTACAAAAGATTACAGGAGAATATAGATAATTTATACGAAAAAGTTAATATTTTTTCAACACTTTTTTTGATTTTTTGGATGTTTATACAAGGAAAACAAAATAATTTAGATATTAGCTTAGAATGTCTGACAAAAAAATAAAACCCTGTCGCAACAGAGG
>CAZCDP010000201.1:1271-2673 GCA_964497675.1 uncultured Candidatus Epulonipiscium sp. | reverse complement strand
AGGGATGAATATGCACAATGATATATCCAGCCATCTTTTCTTGATTCTTTGCTATAAAATAACAAATCTGATTATTTTGGATATTTTTTAAAAATACCTCTCTAAAATTTCCCCAATCAAGCTCTTTCTCCACTAAGGCACAGGTCAGCGCATAAATACCTTCTAAATCTTCTTTTTTTGCTCTTTCAATCTCCATAAACAACCCCCTTATTTAGCATTTTTTTATTACGTAGTATATCATACGTTAATCATCTATGCAATTACTTTAGACTTTTCAAAACAAGAAAATAAAAGAAGGGGCTTATACAGATGTATGAACTGCTTCAAGGTGCTAAAAATAATTGTCCCGCAAAATCATACTTTATTCATATTTTTCCTATCTACTCAAAAGGATCGGGTTCAGCCTAAAACTTTGGAAAACAAGTTGTTCTGGAATACCCATTCTTAAAATTTCTTGGGCAAGAAACAAAAAATTTACACCTTCAAACATAAAAATCCCAATGATAAGCTTATATTCGAGCTTTATCACAGGGATTTTTCATTTTTACAGAAAAAAGGCACAGTACCTTTTTTAGATACTATGCCTTTTATTTTCGTTATAAAAAATTATTTGCCAATTTTTTTCATGAACTCTTCAATTTTGCCAATAGCAAATTTAAGCTCTTTCATAGAGTAAGCATAGGAAATTCTGATGAAACCTTCACCACTTGCACCGAATGCAGAACCAGGTACGCAAGCAACTTTACCTTCATCAATCATCTTGAAGCAGAAGTCTTCAGATTTTAAGCCTGTTTTTTGGATAGAAGGGAATACATAGAAAGCACCCTTTGGTTCGAAACAAGGCATACCAATTCTGTTGAATTCTTTTACTAAGTATTCACGACGTTCGTTGTAGGATTTACGCATCTCATTAACATCTGCATCACACTTAGCAGGGTCTTTGAGTGCTTCAATACCAGCATACTGGCTCATTGTAGGAGCACACATGATAACATAAGCATGAACTTTGTTCATAGCAAGGATTAATTCCTTAGGACCAGCAGCATAGCCTAATCTCCAACCTGTCATTGCGAAAGATTTAGCAAAACCGTTCAGTACGATTGTTCTTTCATACATACCAGGGATAGAAGCGATGGATACGTGGTTTAATCCACCATATGTTAATTCAGCATAGATTTCGTCACTGATTACAAGGATATCATGTTTGATTAATACTGGAGCGATAGCTTCCAAGTCAGCTTTTTCCATGATAGCACCAGTTGGGTTGTTAGGGAAAGGAAGTACAAGAATTTTAGTTTTTGGAGTAATTGCTGCTTCTAACTCTTCTCTTGTTAATCTAAATTCATTCTTTTCCTGTAATTCTATGATAACTGGTGTTCCACCTGCTAACACACAACATGGT
>CAZCDP010000201.1:0-1261 GCA_964497675.1 uncultured Candidatus Epulonipiscium sp. | reverse complement strand
TTTTGGTGTAATAGCAGCTTCTAATTCTGCAGCTGTTAATCTGAATTCATTTTCTGCTTTTGTTGTAATAACTACAGGAACACCACCCTGTAAAGCGATACTTGGTTTGTAGGAAACGTATGAAGGCTCAACAACTAAGATTTCATCACCTGGTTCGATGATTGTTCTTAAAGCGATGTCGATTGCTTCAGAAGCACCGATTGTACAAAGAATCTGATCTGCTGGATCATATTTAATGTCGAATCTTCTTTCAAGATATTTAGAAATAACTTCTCTTAATTCGATCATACCCTGGTTAGCAGAGTATCTTGTTTTGCCTTCTTTTAAAGAATCGATAGCAGCCTGTCTTACATGTTCAGGTGTTTTAAAGTCAGGTTCGCCAACGCCTAAAGATACAACGTCTGCAGGTACGTTAAAGAATTTACGAATACCAGATGGTGGAATAACCTCAACATGTTTAGCGATAAAATTTCTCATAGTGAAAATCAATCCTTTCAATATAATTTTAGTATAACGGGTTAAACATCACTCATTGTGCATAATATGCACATCTTTTCGCTTGTAAGATTGTTGCCAGGGCAGTTATGTCCAGCAACAAAAATATCCTTATTGATATATGCTTATCATACAATAAATACCATAATAAAGCAACATCAAAATCTTATTTTGACGAAAAATATTTATTGCTTTTCTCTACTGTACTTTGTTAAATTTTACTCGATAAATCGCATCACTTGTCGGCTGTTCCAAGGTTCTCACCTGTCTTTTTTCATAAATTATCTTGTCTTTTTTGGTGACTTTTCCTATTATAGCACTCTCAATTCCTTCTTTTTGAAGCTTTTCTACAAGGGAATTCCCATTAAAACATGAAATTATCAAGGTTCCGCTGGAAATTAATCCATAGGGATCAATTCCTGCCGCTTTACAGACAAGGTTTGTTTCATTTTTCACAGGAACACGGTCCAAATATAACTCTACACCGGCTTTTGAACACTCTGCCATCTCCCAAACAGCTCCCAAAACGCCGCCTTCCGTGGCATCATGCATGGCATCTGCACCATGCTCCAATGCAATTTTTGATTCCTTCACAACTGACAAGAAACCTTGCATATTTTGGGCGTTTTGAATCACATCCTCAGACAATATACCCTTCAGTTCTTCTTCATAGTCTTTGGCAATAATAGCTGTGCCTTCTAATCCTGCCCATTTCGTCATAATAATATCCTGTCCTTCTTTTGCACCGCCTGTGGAAATAAATTTT
>CAZCDP010000200.1:2456-2674 GCA_964497675.1 uncultured Candidatus Epulonipiscium sp. | reverse complement strand
ACTTGCCACAAACAACATCGTACAGCCGATAGCCATAACAACAATAGCTGTACTGAAGTTTGAAATAGCAATAAGTCCTACGGGTACCGACAAAATGCCAAGACAGCAGAAAAATCCTCTCAAATCCTTCAGACAATCCTTATGGGTACATATGTAAAGAGCAAGAAACAGAATCACAGAGATTTTTGCAACCTCCGAGGGCTGAAAGCCTAAAGACT
>CAZCDP010000200.1:0-2446 GCA_964497675.1 uncultured Candidatus Epulonipiscium sp. | reverse complement strand
CCGCTTCTGTCCGTTAATTTTCTTACCAATAAACTGCACCAGAATCAGACAGACATTGGAAAATATATAGGCAAAAGGAGCAAATCTTTTCAGAACTTTATAATTAAAATTCATGAGAAAAACCATCGCTATCATTCCCAGCCCTGCCCAAACTAGCTGCCGTTTGATAAAATAAAACATATCAAATCCGAACTTTTTGCTGGTCATAGTATGGTAATAACTAGAACTGAAAATCATAACAATACCAAACAACACCAGCATGAGCACCACAAACAAAACCGTAAAATCATAGGCATTTGGCCTGATTTTTTTCTTCCGTCTTCTGATGCTCACTTTTTTTCTATGAGACGCCCTATCCATGGCCCCACCTCATTTTCAGATTATTTCAAAAAACTTCTTACCTGTTCTTTGAACAGCTCACCTCTTTGTTCATAGTTGTCGAACATTCCCCAGCTGGCACAGGCCGGTGAAAGAAGAACACATTCCCCTTTTTTCGCCTTTTCATGACATAGTGCAACAGCTGTAGAAAAAGTTTCGCAAACAGAAATAGCTGTAAAGCCAATCTTTTCCGCCGCTTCCTTTATTTTTGGTGCCGTTACCCCCAATAATACCAGATGCTTCACCCGTCCCGGAAAAGTCGCTACCCATTCATCAAAATCAGCACCTTTATCATAGCCGCCGCCAATCAAAATAATAGGTTTTTTCATGGCAAGCACTGCACGAATCGAGGCATCCGTATTGGTTCCCTTGGAGTCATTATAATAGTCCACACCATCCACAGTTGCCACATATTCTATTCTATGCGCAACCCCTTTAAAATCTTTCAGGATTTTCACAACTTTTTCCATTTTCACCCCGGCACAAAGGGCAATACCCACAGCCGCCATGACATTTTCATAATTATGGATACCCAAAATCTGTAATTCCTCTGTAGGAACCACTGTCTGCTCCAAACCTTGAAAGCGTAGCTTGATGGTATCGTCCTCTAGGTAAATACCTTCCTCCAACACCCTCTCACTGCTGAAAAAGAACACCTTTGCCTTTGTTTTATCTGCCATGTTTCTGCACACTGCATCCTCATAGTTCAGGATACAGAAATCTTCTTTCTCCTGTTTTTCAAAAACCCGCTCTTTCATGGCAATATAATTTTCCATTGTTTTATGACGGTTTAAATGGTCCGGTGTAATATTCAGCACCGCACTGATTTTCGGATGGAAGGTATGCGCTTTTTCCATCTGGAAACTACTGATTTCTGCAACAACCCAATCTTTTTCCGTCAATTTTTCCACCATACTGCTGTAAGGCACGCCGATGTTGCCCACTACGGCTGTACCGGGGTACTGGGCTTTCAGCATTTCACCTACCAGTGTCGTCGTTGTTGTTTTTCCGTTTGTACCTGTAATGGCTACCACCGGACAGGGAGTCATGGTAAATGCCAATTCTACTTCGCTCCATACGGGAATACCTGCTTTCTCCGCCTCAACGATAAAGGACAAATCACAGGGAATACCCGGGCTTACTACCACAAGCTCCTGTTCACAGATGATATCATCAGGGTTCTTGCCTGCATAAATGGTAATACCCTTCTGTTCCAAATGAGAAACATCCCCTAATTTTTCTTTTTCCTTCATGTCCTGTAAGGTAACCTTTGCGCCCAAACGATTTAGAACCTCTGCTGCTGCAATTCCGCTTTTTGCCATGCCGCACACAAGCACCTTTTTATCCTGATAATCCAACCAAATACCTTCTTTCCGAATTATAAAAACATATATTTACAAGCCAGAAAACCTATCAAACAAAGAATTGCTGTGGCAATATAAAACACAGTCACAACCTTGGTTTCACTCCAGCCGCAAAGTTCAAAATGATGATGAACGGGAGCCATTTTAAAAAACCGTTTTCCCCCCGTAGCCTTGAAATAAAATACCTGTATGATAACAGAAACAGATTCCATCAAGTAGATAAAACCCACGATAAGGATAAAAACGGGCATTTTTAATAAAAATGCCACAGAAGCAACAAATCCGCCCAAAGCCAGAGAACCTGTATCCCCCATAAATACCCTTGCCGGATAGGCATTGAAAATCAAAAAAGCCAAAAGTGCACCGATGACTGCACCGCAAACAGGTACGATAGTGCTTCCTGCCGCCCATGCCACCAATAGGAAAAAGACCGCTACAATAAGAGTAACGCCTCCTGCCAGACCGTCCAAACCATCTGTCAGATTCACACCGTTTACAGTACCTATGACCGCTACAAATAAAAATGGAATAAAAAGAATTCCTAAATTGATTGTCATTCCGTTGGTAAAAGGAATCAAAATCTCTGTACCTACACCAGAACGGTAAAGATACCATGCAAAAAATGCCGTAATTACGACCTGCCCTACAATTTTCTGCTTAGGTCTTAAGCCCAGTGAACGCTTTTTTACTACTTTAATATAATC
>CAZCDP010000199.1:1765-2709 GCA_964497675.1 uncultured Candidatus Epulonipiscium sp. | reverse complement strand
GAATCTGCCCTTGTCTTTCCCGGTGGTGTAGTGGATTCTCTATCGCCATGGGGAATTGAAATCACAATTAAAAAGCAGAGCAATGTAACGGTTGCAGCCTACACACAGCCTATACAAAACAAAGAGGCTAGACCTGTAGAAAAGGGGGAAGATAAATCATGATTGTTCCTGTAATTGGCTTGGTCATTGGCATTGCTATTGGTGTTCAAAGTGAATTAATTTTCCCTCAAAGCTATTCTTCATATGTGGCCATTGGTATCCTTGCCTGTGTAGACTCGGTGCTGGGTGGTATCCGTTCTATATTTGATGATGATTTTAATCTGAAAATTTTCATCTCTGGTTTTTTTGGGAATGCATTTTTGTCCATGTCCTTGATTTGGCTTGGCAATCAGCTGAATATTCAACTTTCTATTGCCGCAGTCGTTGTGTACGGTTCCAGATTGTTCCAGAATTTTGGGCGCATCAGAAGATTTCTATTGAATATTGAAGAAAAAAATAATATTGAATCAAAAAAATTTTAATTTTTATAAAAATGTATTATTTAGTATGGTGTTGTATGAAAAATTCATGTATAATAATAGTATTATGTAATTTAGAACTCTAGGAGGGGATTTATTTGCTCGAATTTGATATTCCACAGAGCAATATGGCACAGATTAAAGTAATCGGTGTAGGTGGTGGCGGTAATAATGCTGTAGACAGAATGATTGAGGATGGGTTAGACAGTATTGAATTTATTTCGGTGAATACAGATAGTCAGGCTTTGTCTAAATCAAAGTCTGCTGTTAAAATACAGATTGGTGAAAAATTGACAAAAGGTCTTGGTGCAGGTGGAAATCCTGAAATTGGCGAAAAATCCGTAGATGAAACACAGGATGCCATTGCACAGTCCTTAAACGGTGCAGATATGGTGTTTATTACAGCCGGTATGGGCGGTGGTACCG
>CAZCDP010000199.1:0-1755 GCA_964497675.1 uncultured Candidatus Epulonipiscium sp. | reverse complement strand
CTCCTAAAATTGCATCTATTTCAAAAGGAATGGGGATTCTTACGGTAGGGGTTGTGACAAAGCCTTTTAATTTTGAGGGTAAAAAAAGAATGACCAATGCAGAAAAGGGCATTTTGGAACTGAAAAAGAACGTAGACACATTGGTTATCATTCCGAACCAAAGACTTTTGAGTATTATCGATAAAAAAACAACATTGAATGAAGCATTCCGTAAAGCAGATGAAATTTTAAGACAAGGTGTTCAAGGTATTGCGGATCTGATTTCCAAGCCAGGTGTTATCAACCTTGACTTTGCTGATGTTAGAACAGTCATGGCGAATAAAGGTGTGGCACATATGGGTATCGGCCGTGCCTCTGGCGAAAATAAAGCTGAAATCGCGGCAAAAGCAGCAATCCAGAGTCCGCTTTTGGAAACGACCATTGAAGGTGCAAGAAGTGTTCTTATAAATTTCAGCGGTGATATGGACTTGGGACTTTTGGAAACAGAGGAAGCGGCTGATCTCATAAGAGAATCTATTGACCCAGAAGCAGAAATCATTTTTGGTACAACCATTAATCAAGAACTGAACGATGAGGTTATCGTTACAGTTATTGCAACTGGTTTGGAAAATGATGTGAAGCCTCCTGTTCCGGAAATGAGAAGAACGCAGAGAGAAACACAGCCAAAGGCAGAAGCCGAAAGGGAAGAAGTAAGGCAAAACGAGGAAGAAGAGAAACGTCCAACCAGAAGATTTGCGGATATGGACGATTTTGAATCCGAAATCAAAATTCCTGATTTTCTTACAAGAAAGAAGTTTTAAAAGTATTTATATGAAAATGGACAAGCAGAGCATGGCGAAAAATCGCTATGCTTTTTGTCGTTGCTTCGGATAGTCCGAACGGTGTTTGAAATATCTATGTCAGGGTGTATGTTAAAGCGCTGATTTCTTCGTGGTCAAGCACTTTTGCCATAGGCAAAAGCCATCTCCTTCAGACATCCCCATTTCTTAGGGGTTCGTAATCAATTTCCCCTTCGCAATTCTAGTTGGGAACGCTTCGTTCCTAAACCCTCCACAAATAATTAGCCGAATTCATATATTAGGTTTTTTTTAAAAAGCATCTATCTATGTAACATCAGTTTTTGTCTTTTTCTGCACCATAATTTTCAGACAACATCAGCATATTTGACAAAATTTGCTGAACAACTCTACTATAATGAATTTAGTATAACAGACAGGGGGCGTTTTGTGGAAGTTAAAATCTATGCAGATGTTGTTTTTTTGATTAATGTGTTTATGGACTTTTTTATATTTTGGATTACAGCAGTCCTTTCCAAAAAAAAAGCGTCCCTGTTTCGGTTATTTTTAGGCAGTATTTTTCTTTCTTTTCTTTACTGTGTTCCGCTTTTCATAGGGGAAATGAAATTTTTATATCATTTTCCGGGTTCTGTATTACTGCTTTCCCTTGGGATTCTTTTTGTTTTCCATCCATCAGATTTCAAAACATTTTTTAAGCTTATGCTATTGGCTTATAGTGCAACTTTTGCAGTCGGGGGAGCAAGCATGGCATTGTTTTACATATCAGGGTTTTCGGATTTGTTGGGTCAGGGGATAATATATACCATCAGATGTTTTCCGCTTAAAATCCTTTTGGTTTCCATTTTTTCATTTTACATATTGATAAAACTGGGGCAGCACTGGATTGAAGCCAACATCATAAATCAGCGTGACTATTGCTCGGTTGTTATCACCGAGGAAGATAAAACGCTTTCGTTGC
>CAZCDP010000198.1:0-2713 GCA_964497675.1 uncultured Candidatus Epulonipiscium sp. | reverse complement strand
TCCAGCAGTGTCAGGGATAGTTGCATTGAAAATGATATTGTGCAAAAAATGCGCTCGTCTATCATTTTTATGGGTGCTCTGGTAGGCAGATTCCGAGAAGCAAAAGTGGGGTACCCTGGAGGCTGTGAAATTGGTGTACGTCCCATTGACCTGCATTTGAAATCCTTTCAGGAAATGGGAGTTGTCATTCAGGATGAGAAAGGCTTTTTTTATTGCAAGGCAGATAAAATAACAGGAGTACCTATCAATCTTGATTTTCCCAGTGTTGGCGCAACGGAAAATATTATGCTTTTAGCTGTACGGGCAAAAGGACGAACTATCATTTATAACGCCGCCTGCGAACCGGAAATTACAGAGTTGGCACATTTTTTGAATCAATGTGGAGCGAAGATTTTTTGGGCAGGTTCGAACACCATTATCATCGAGGGAACAGAAACACTTCATGGAACAGAATATGAAATTTTTTCAGACAGGATAGAGGCAGGAACATTTCTTTGTGCTGCCGCCATCACTGGTGGAGAGATTATCTTGAAGAAGGCACGTCCAGATGCAATGCGCCAAGTACTTTTGCGGCTAGGAGAAACAGGATGCGAAATCAGAGAGAGCAAGAGTGAAATCTATTTAAAAGCACCAAAGGTTTTAAGACCAATAAGTAAACTGTATACCAGCCCTTATCCTGGATTTCCAACAGATATGCAGCCTCAGTTTATGTCTGTATTGACATTGGCAAAAGGAACAAGTATTATAAGTGAAACGGTATTTGAGGCCAGATTTAAGCATATTGCCGATTTGTGTCGAATGGGTGGAGAAATTTCTATTGAGGGGCAGACTGCCGTAATCAAAGGAGTAAATGCTTTAAAGGGTAGTTATGTAGCCGGAAAAGACCTTCGGGGCGGGGCGGCACTTATTATTGCCGGCCTTGGCGCAGAGGGTGAAACAGTTGTGGAAAATTCAAATTATGTGGAACGTGGCTATGAGCATATTGAAAAAGTACTGTCCGAACTGGGTGCAAAAATCCGTCTCGAAAATGAATCAGATAGGTGAATAATGGATGAAGATAAAAATATCTAAAAATGAATACGACAATGAGGAAACCTTATTAAAAAATAAGGTGATTAAAAAAAAAGGTAAGCTGGTATATTTAAAAACAACAAAAAGGCATGGCAGGAAACGGCTATCTCAGAAGAAGCTGCTTTTTCTTTTTCTTGGTTTGATTGCCATGGCGGGCATTTTATTTTCTCCTATATTTTCTGCAAAGCATATTAAAGTAACAAAAATGGAAAAATATACCTCTGCGGAAATTTGCCAAAAAATCGGACTTTCCAAAAGCAGTAATATCATATTGTTTGGTAAAGGAAAGGCCTCCAAAAAACTGGAACAGGATCCTTACATTGCATCTGCGGAACTTTCCATGAAATTGCCAGACACAATAAAAATAAAAATCAGAGAAAGAAAAGTAAGAGGGTATGTGCCTTATATGGGTGCTTACCTATACATAGATGAATTTGGCCGTGTCCTTGATACTCAGACATTTTTTACAAAATCACTTCCTATCGTTAACGGGTTACAGTTCAATCATTTTCAGATGGGAGAACTTTTACAAGTGGACAACCCTCAGTCTTTTGATGTAGTGGTGAGAATTGCCCAGATGATGACAAAGTATGGGCTGTTAGATATGGTGGTAAAAATTGATGTTAGCAATCCAAAGAATATTCATGCCTATGTGAATCAGGTGGATATTCGTTTGGGAGATATCAAAGATTGCGATCAAAAAATTAGAACCATGGCAGAAATTATGAAAACAATACCAGCAGAGGATCGGGGTACTCTGGATTTGAGCGATGTGACAAAGCCTATTGTATTTCGGTATCTGACATGAAATAAGGATGTGGTTCCATGAAAAAAAAGTACTGTTCCTCTATGGCACTAACAGCCATTTGTTTGCTGTTGGGTGTAATTATCGGTACACAATATAATACAGTCCAGAAACAAAATGCAACGGTAGGTGTCCAAAGAGTTACAGAGCTTTCTGCTTCCCTGAAAAAAGAGCAGACAGAAAATGAGAGTCTACGTGGGCAGGTCAGGGATTACGAGAAAAAACTAAGAGAATATGAAGATTCCATTTCTGGAGAAGGACGAGCTTTGCAAGCTTTAAAATCTGAGTTGGATCAGGTGCGAAGTGTTTCAGGGTTTACAGCTTTACGTGGCAGGGGGATTACGGTCACATTAAATGACAGTAACAATGCCACAAAAAACGGCGGAGATATCAATGCTTATCTGGTACACGCTGAAGATATTCTTTCTATCATAAATGAACTGAATGTGGCAGGTGCAGAAGCAATTTCAATAAATGGGCAGCGTATCATTGGAGCGAGTTCTGTACGTTGTGTGGGTTCTGTTGTTAATATCAATGGCACGAAAGTAGCATCGCCTTTTGTAATCTCTGCTATTGGAAATCCAGATATTCTATTTGTAAGAACTTCATCAAGACCCCTGTCCGATTTGTTATAAGTATTTTTGTCATAGGATATTGCTCCTTTGCATACATGTTCAGCAGCTTTAACTATAGTAGATACAATAATATCTTTAAGTTTATCTTTATCAATATGAGCATCTGCTAATAGTGCAAGGGCTTTCTCTAATGCATATGATAAGCTAGGCTGTTCAAGAAAATCTTTGCCTAGATGAGAGTTGATTTCCTGAATTAGTGATT
>CAZCDP010000197.1:0-2722 GCA_964497675.1 uncultured Candidatus Epulonipiscium sp. | reverse complement strand
AGTGACAAAGATGAAAACGGAGAAAGTATTTCATATTCAAGATCAAGAAAGGCAAAGAGGTATTTGGATGGCAGTATCCAGTATAAGAATGACAATGAGCGGTACCAGGTATATGAGGCGTTTGAGGTTAGTGAGAAGTTGTGGTAGGGAAAAGGCAGGGGCAATCGCCCCTGCCTTTTGATTATCATACTATAATGGTATATGCACCACCATATTGCTCAATCATGATTTTTGCAAGACGGGCATCAGGATTTTTAATTTTTACGGGAAACTCTAATTTTTTCTCATAAATCCACATTTATTTACACTCCTTTCCAGAAAGAGAATAGTTGAAATCTGCTTGCCATGGCCATGGATTGTCTTTCCACTGCCAGTCTGATTTATTTTGAGCATAACTTCGGAAGGAACACAGAGGGCCAAACTGTTTTTCATAGTTCATCCGTACTGTGTCGACGGTTGCGATGACTTTGTTGTAGGTTGCGATGGCATCCGAATCCATAGGGTGTGTATTCAAATATAGCCCCAGATCTACTGCCATAAAATCAAGACTAGTCAGGCTGTGTAAAAGTTCCTCTCTATTCATGGTTTAACCTCCTTTTTTACATTCTTTTTAAGTTGCTGCCTTTAACATAAGGGTGAACCAGATCAGCAAAAGCAGTACCACAAACAAGACTTTGCTCTAGGTCCATGGTTTTTCCGTTGGGCTGGAAGGGTACAAAGGCCTGGGCCAGACCAATAGACTGTAAAACACAAGTGTTGCAGTCTATAACATTTTTATTCTGAGCGACAATGCGAGGGGTAACCTGTCTTTTGCTCATTTCTGTGGCTGCTGGAGCAGCTTTAGAAGGTGAAGCTGTTACGGTGATATCAATTTCATTTATAAAGTCGTTGCACATTTCTTTCATAATTTTGTTTCCTCCTTTTTCTTTCTACAATAACATATTATGTAGAGGCTTTTTTTTTGTGCAGGGATAAAATAAAAACAGGAAAACGGACATGGCATCGTGTGAATAGGAAAAAAATAGGTATTTTACTAGAGGCTTTAGCATCTTTTCTAAGAAAATTGGGGTGAAATGACGTATTTTTTAACGCGTTATCTGGTTGGATAGTGTATAATAGAACCAAAGAAACAGGAGGACGGTTTATGATTAAAGGAATCGGAACGGATATTGTGGAAATAGAAAGAATTAAAAAAGCATTGGAAAAACAAGGGTTCCTGGAGCGGTATTTTACAGAAACTGAAATTCTTTTATATCAAGAACGAGGGTACAAAGCCCAGACTATAGCTGCTGATTTTGCCGCCAAAGAAGCAGCAGTTAAGGCAATGGGAACAGGATTTTCTGGATTTTCTGCCATTGAAATGGAGGTTTTGCGGAACGAGAAGGGGGCGCCTTTTTTAAAGGTATACGGAAAATGCAGTGAATTATGGAAAGAGTTAGGGATTAAAACGATACATCTTTCTCTTTCTCACAGCAAAGAATATGCAACGGCATTTGCATTAGCAGAAGGGGGAAGTAAAGATGAAGGTTGTGACAGCAAAAGAAATGGGGGAAATGGATAGGACAGCCATAAAGGAAATGGGAATTCCCGGCATTTTATTGATGGAAAATGCGGCAAGGCAGGTGGCAAAGGTTTGTATTGAGGCGTTAGAAAAGGCAAAGGAAAACACAGCCTTAATTCTGGCAGGCAAAGGAAATAATGGCGGCGATGGCTTTGCAGTGGCAAGGATATTGAAGAATAGGGGCTACGCTGTAGAGATTATGTTTTTTGGCAATCAAGATGAAGTAACGGGAGATGCACGTATCAATCTTAATATCGCCAAAAAAATGAAAATTCCTTTGAATTGTGAACTGGAGTATGCTTTGGAAAAAGTTGAGCAGAATTATCTAATTATAGATGGGGTATATGGCACAGGGCTTCACGGCGAGGTACGTCAACCGGTGGCAGATGTTTTCGAAATGGTCAATGA
This sequence comes from uncultured Candidatus Epulonipiscium sp., assembly GCA_964497675.1. GTDB lineage: Bacteria > Bacillota > Clostridia > Lachnospirales > Anaerotignaceae > CAZCDP01. The sequence goes on along the minus strand of CAZCDP010000197.1, from coordinate 753 downwards.
ATACGGAAAATATGTAGTCAGCATTGATATTCCTTCGGGAATCGCCGCTGACACAGGAGCGGTTTTGGGGACAGCCATACGGGCAGATGAAACTGTAACATTTGTGCTGCCCAAAAGGGGACTGCTTCTGTATCCCGGTGCGGAGTTCACAGGAAAGCTCCATATTGCGGAAATATCTATGCCAGAGGAAATCATGGAGCAGAAGGAAATATTATGCCATACTTTGACAAAAAAGGAGGCACAGGCGCTGATGCCTGTCAGAAAACCGCGGAGCAACAAAGGCAGCTACGGCAGACTTTTTGTTATTGCAGGCTCAGAAAACATGACAGGAGCGGCGGCTTTGACCTGCATGGCAGGCTACAAAACAGGGGCAGGCGTGGTATATGGCTGTACACCCAAAAGTGTGGTGAAGATTTTGCAGACATTAGTGCCTTCTGCTGTGGAAGTACCCTTGGAGGAGAAAGATGGGAAAGTATGCGCCAGTGCATTTGACTCCTTTCAGGACGAATTGAAAAATGCCAAAGCGGTAGTTATGGGCTGCGGTCTGGGGCAGGGTGTGGAGGTACAAAAATTTGTCTGTCGTGTGCTGGAGGAAATTACCGTACCTTTGGTACTGGATGCTGATGGCTTGAATGCTGTGGTAAAACAAAAAGAAATACTAAGAAAAGCAGACATTATTGTAACACCTCACCCCGGCGAGATGAGCCGGTTGACGGGAAAACCTATTGGTGAAATTTTACAGGACACCATAGG
>CAZCDP010000196.1:0-2734 GCA_964497675.1 uncultured Candidatus Epulonipiscium sp. | reverse complement strand
GAGCGGGCGGTTGTTAAAGCCTGCCCTGCAGGCTTTCCTCACTAAAGTCATAATCAAAGTAGGGTGAAGACAAAATCTTCACCCTACTTCACTTATATAAATCCATGGGATTTGCCCACGCCAGGACTTTCTCTTTTCAGCAATTTGCTACGCAAATCCACCCTATGGGTGTCCGACCCGCTTGTCGGTACTCTATATAAAAAACTTTCATGCGTAATCAGACAAGCCTGACTTTTCTAGGAAAACGTAGTTTTACGTTATGTATCGAGGGTGAAACCCTCGTAGTGGTTTGGAGATAAACCCTCCAAGAGAGGGTGCAGACAAAATCTATGCCCTGTGACTGTATTGACACGCTCAATTTTATGAGAATAAAGCTTTCAGCATTTTAATATTTGTACTACCATAGCCATCCCTACTGAATCAACCTCCTAATGTAATATCCTGTTTACTGTACCATTCTAAAGCATCATATACATCATCATTCCTGTAGTTCGGCCAATAATCATCTAAAAAATAAAAATCAGAATAAACAGATTGAATCGGCAAGAATCCGGAAAGTCTATTTCTGCCTCCCCAACGCAAAATAAGGTCAACCCTGGAAATATCTTTTGAGTGAAGATTAAATGGCTTTGTTCCTTTACTGTTTACGCACAAATCCCATTCCCAGCTATAGTTCACTAAAAAGTTTACTTTCATTCCACCATTTCCGAATTTTTGCCGTTTTGTAAAAGGCAGAAGTTCTTCCGGAAACATTTTGGAGGAACTGTTTCCTAAAACTAAAAGCTCGGCGTCCTCTTTCATTAAAAGGTGAACCGCATCCACACAGGCCTTTGTAAAAGCGAGTCTTTGAACGGTTGGCCTTTTTGTATTATCCACAGTAAATCCATAGAATGTAAGCTCTTTTATGCCTAAGTCCTTGCACGTTTTAAAAATGGAAAGACCGGGATATAATCCACTTTGATATCCTTTGTCTTTTGAAAGGCCATTGTTTACCGCCCATCTTCTGTTTCCGTCAGGTATAATTCCGATATGTTCAGGTATTCTCATATTTCGCCCTCCTTCCTATTATTGGATATTATGGGCTAAAATATATATTTTTATTCTTTTAAAATTTAGATGAAACAAAATTATTCTTCCTCTGCAAAAATACCAGACACGCAGTAGCCAAAGGAATTTTTAAAGAAAATCAATGACATCCACACCAGCATTGACAATGATTCTTTGCAGATTTTTTATTTCCTCTTCCTTTGGTGTAGCAAATACTGCCGGGGGTAACACCATACCCAATGCTTCATATTTTGCCTCTCCGTAACGATGGTATGGAAGCAACTCTATTTTTGCTTCTGGCAAATGCTTCTTCACAAATTCTGCCGTCGCACGAATATTTTCTTCCTCCATATTTACACCACTGATAACAGGAACTCGAACCACCACAGGTATGGAAAGCTCCTTCAAACGGCTGATATTTTCCAGAATTATTTTGTTGCTTTTTCCTGTAAAATATTTATGCTTTTCCTCATCCATATGCTTAATATCCACAAAAATCAGTTCCATCCGCTCCAGAATATCTTTTACTTCATCAAAAGCAAAATATCCCGACGTTTCCAGCGCCAAATTCAGCCCCATATCAAAAAGCCGTTTTGTCAGCCCTCGCAGAAAATCTTTCTGTACAGTAGCTTCGCCTCCGGAAAAAGTGACTCCTCCACCGGATTTGCGGTAAAACATCATCTGTGGCTTAATAACATCTACAATTTCTTCTATGGTCATTTCTTTCGTCAAAAGCTTTCTTGCTCCTTTTGGGCAAACCATAACACATTTTCCGCAAGCAATACACATATCCCGTTTACGATTTAAGTCTATGCCAATTTTTTGTGGACATACTGCGACACATTTACCACAGGCTACACAATGTTTGGAATAATATGCAACCTTTCGCTCTTTCGTCAATCCTTCCGGATTAGCACACCATTGACAATGCAGAGGACATCCAGCAAAAAAAACTGTTGTTCGGATGCCGTTTCCGTCATTAACGGAAAAATTTTGTATCTGAATGATAGAACCTTTCATTTTTTCCACCCTTATTTTCCACCCTTATATATATAGGGGCATACATCATATTTCCTCAAGATTTTGAAAAACTAAGTCCTTCAAATTGCATGACTTGCCTTGGACAACTCATCCAGAATAAACATTTCCGGAGATTTGGGGCGATAACCTTAGGTGTTTTTCGTTGCCGCAAAGGGTTTGGGGAGAGTTTGAGAAGGATTTTAATGTGTACAAATTCTCAAACTAATGTCTTTTGCAATTTTATTGATACGTACTTTTTCAACCATATGAAGGACACTTTGCACGCCCTTATATTCTTATTATTTTATGAAAATGATTTGTGCTCATTTCGAGCAATGATTGCATCCTGCATAGATTTTGACAGATTAACAAACTGTGTACTGTAACCTGCCACACGAACCAACAAATCTTTATAATCTTCCGGTTTTTCCTGTGCCTTTTTCAAAACTTCTGAAGAAATTGTATTGAATTGCACATGAAACGCCCCCAATGCAAAGAAGGATTGAATCATAGCACCCAGATTTGCCTGACCACGCTTTGTATTGACCAAATCCTGATTCAGACGAAGGTTCAACAAGGTTCCACCGGAGTAAACATCTTGGTTCACCTTGGCCGCAGAACGCATCGCCGCTAAAGGGGTAGAGGTATCTGTTCCCACATAAGGAGA
>CAZCDP010000195.1:0-2739 GCA_964497675.1 uncultured Candidatus Epulonipiscium sp. | reverse complement strand
ATGGGGTGAAGATTCAGGATCAAGCCATCATTGCGGCGGCTACCCTGTCTAACCGCTATATTACAGACCGTTTTCTTCCAGATAAAGCTATTGATTTGGTGGATGAAGCCTGTGCTATGATACGTACAGAAATGGATTCTATGCCCATGGAACTAGATATAATTCAAAGAAAAATCATTCAATATGAAATCGAGGAAGCGGCACTGAAAAAAGAAAATGATAAGCTTTCTTTGGAACATTTGGCAGAAATCAGAAAAGAATTGGCAGAAATGCGTGAGGAATTCAACAGCCTGAAAGCAAAGTGGGATAACGAGAAAAATTCTATCACGAAGGTACAGAAGCTTAGAGAAGAAATAGAAAGTGTGAACGGTGAAATTGAAGCGGCGGAGCGGAAATATGATTTGAACAAAGCGGCGGAACTAAAATACGGAAAACTGCCAAAGCTCCAGAAGGAGTTGGAGAATTTAGAACAGAATGCCGAGGAGTCCAGCATCAAAAATAGCTTGCTTCGGGACAAGGTAACAGAGGAAGAAATAGGGCGGATTATTGAACGATGGACGGGGATACCTGTGGTCAAACTCATGGAAGGGGAAAAAGAAAAACTTCTCCATCTGGAGGATATTCTTCACGAAAGAGTAATAGGACAGAATGAAGCAGTCACAAAGGTATCCGAGGCAATCATGAGAAGTCGTGCCGGTATCCAGAACCCTAATCGCCCCATTGGTTCTTTCCTGTTCTTGGGCCCCACAGGCGTGGGCAAGACAGAACTGGCAAAATCTTTGGCGGAGTATCTTTTTGATGATGAAAAGAATTTGATTCGGATAGATATGACGGAATACATGGAAAAGTTTTCGGTATCCAGATTGATCGGAGCGCCTCCGGGATATGTGGGTTACGAAGAAGGCGGTCAGCTAACGGAGGCAGTCAGAAGAAAACCCTATGCGGTTGTTCTGTTTGATGAAGTGGAAAAAGCACATCCTGATGTATTCAACATTCTGCTTCAGGTTTTGGACGATGGCAGAATCACAGATTCTCAAGGGAGAACCGTCGATTTTAAAAATACAATCATTATTTTAACTTCTAATTTAGGCTCGTCCTATCTTTTGGAGGGTATCGATGAGAAGGGGGAAGTTACCGAGGATGCCAAAGAAAAGGTAGAGGAAATGCTGCATCATTCCTTCCGCCCTGAATTTTTGAATCGTCTGGATGAGATTGTATTCTATAAACCACTGTCAAAGCATGATATTACCTTTATCGTTGACTTGCTCATCAAGGATTTAAACAAACGCCTTGGGGCGCAGCAACTGCATTGTGAAGTAACCCCACAGGCGAAGAATTTTATGATTGAAAGAGGCTATGATTCTGTATATGGCGCAAGACCCTTAAAGCGATTTATACAAAGGAATGTGGAAACATTGATTGCGAAAAAAATCATCAAGGATGATGTGGCGCCGGAAACTGTATTTATAGTAGATGTAGAAAAAAATGAATTTGTGATTCGATAAAAATTAACCCGTGGACGGATATGTCTGCGGGTTTTTCTGTTTTTATGCACCCATATTTTTTTTGTGCATATACTGCCAGTAAATAATACAGTCAGGTTGGTGAAGAGAATGAATCTCAAAAAAAGAAGTTTTGATATGAAAGCGAGAGCAGTAATGCAGATGCCACAGCCTTTGACAGAAGAACAGCTTAAGGAATTGAAGCGTGAAGAGGAAACAACAGAAATTTTGGAGGGTACAGGCGTGAATGAGGGTATAAAAATAGAATTGCAGCCAGTAACGAGTGAAGATGCATCAGAAAGTATGTTTTCTCCCTACGGAATACAACGTCCAAATGAAAAGGTTACAATCACTCCAATTATTTCAGATATGTCCAAATTTTCATATATCAGATTTTTGAATGCAAATGCGTTCATAGGTCCTGTCGATGTGTATATCAATGGCAGATTACTCCTTTCTGATCATGATTATCAGGAATTCTCAGAATATATGAAAGTATTACCAGGGTCTTACCGTATAGAGGTATTCAAGGTCGGTACAACAGAGAATCCACTCAACGTTTCTCAATTTAATATCATAGATGGACGTATTTATACCGCAGCATTGGTGGGAACTGATGAGGATGTTTCGTGGCAACTGATTGTGGATAACCGTAGAGCGCTGAATCCAAACATAGCATATATACGGTTTATTCAGCTGTCACCCAATGCACCCCTGATGGACGTTTATGTCGATGAACGACTGGTCATTTCTGATTTGGATTATAAAGAAGTCAGCCGTTATCTTTTTCTTATACCGGGAGAACATAGTATAAAGTTGAAGGTTGCTATGTCTGATCGTTTGATATTGGTTGATCCGTCTATGATTTTAAAGGGTGGTAGGGCCTATACCGTTTATATCGTTGGAAATATGAACGAACACCCGGGATTGCAGGTATTGATTCCCTTGGAAGGCGTATCCTATTTGGAATTTTAAAAGTGCAAGGAGAGAAGCGAAAATTTCCCTTCTCTCGGTGTGTAGACAAAGTCTACACACTGTTACTTTAAGACGTAAGACATCTTAAGGCAGATACTGTATGACAAAAAGCTGATTTCTTGGTGTAAGGGCCATGCACCTAGAAATCAGCTTTTTTTGTACTAGGTGTGGTCAAGCACATTTGCCAATAGCAAAAGCCGTCCTTGCAGTCATTGGTAGACATGATATGTAAATACAGCCTCTAGCTGTTCAACATCAATAC
>CAZCDP010000194.1:0-2743 GCA_964497675.1 uncultured Candidatus Epulonipiscium sp. | reverse complement strand
GTCTGGTAGTGTTCAAAAGCATCACAAAAGGCTTCCCAATTTCCTTCAGCTCACGAATGACTCGTTCTTCGGCATCAATGTAACTTTCCCGAGGAATATCTGTTATCGAGCCATCCGTAGAAATAACGATACCTATGGTGGAGTGGTCTGTTATCACCTTTTTTGTTCCCATTTCTGCCGCTTCCAAAAAAGGCATAGGTTCTTTCGACCAAGGTGTATGCACCATTCTCGGTGCCTCTCCTTCTAAATGTCCCTCTGCTCCCGGCACAACATATCCTACACAGTCAATCATTCGTACTCGCAGATGCACATTATCTCCCAAAATAATTTCCGCTGCCTCGTTAGGTACAAACTTTGGCTCCGTAGTCATAATATTTTTTCCTGATGCGGATTGGGGCAATTCATCCTTGGCCCTTTCTCTTGTGTAATTGTTTTCGATATTCGGCAAGACCAACAAATCCATAAACCGCTTAATAAACGTTGATTTTCCTGTTCGCACAGGCCCCACAACCCCCAAATAGATATCACCGTCAGTCCGTTCTGCTATATCCTTATAAATATCATATTGCTCCATCCTAAAATCCCCCTTCACATTAAAGTGTATCCATACAATTAAATATATGAAAGAGAGAAAAGACATATTCATAGAACCATAATTTGTATCTTATCTTTTATGTCAGATTATTTCTTCGATTTTTACATCATGCCTTTTTCCAAATAATCTATTAATGATTTTTATATAGAGAACCGACTTTCTTTTTTTCAATAGAAAGCAGTGGATTGATAACCCTAAATTGTGCAAATTATTTACAGAGGGATTGGGAAGGGGAAATTGACCACGCACCCCGAAGAAAACGGGGACGTCTGAAGGACGGCTTTGCCATAGGCAAAAGGGCTTGACAACATCCGTAGCACAAAGAAAAGCTGATTCCTAGGGACTTGCACCACTGCCACGGAAATCAGCTTTTTGTACTACAGTACTACTTTATGGATACGCTTACAGGGTGTAGACTTTGTCTGCACCCTGAGCTGAACTAATTTTATAAGCCGACTTTCCTACCTGAAAAGTTCTCTGCTTATCCCCTTAATTTCAAAATTTCATCAATGATATGATGAGCCACCATTTCTTTACTCATCAATTCCAGTTGGATTTCTTCCTGTTTAGAAATCATAGTAACTACATTGGTATCTGTTCCAAAGCCAGAGCCGGAAATTTTCAGATTATTAGCTACAATCATATCAATATTTTTCTTTATCAGCTTTGCTCTGGAATTTTCCAGCATATTTTTGGTTTCCATAGAAAATCCGCAAAGGAATTGACCTTCTCTTCTATGCTCACCCATATATTTCAAAATATCTACGGTTCTATCCAGTGAAATACTCATATCGCCATCTGCTTTTTTGATTTTATCATCGCTGACCGTACAGGGTTTATAATCTGCAACAGCTGCCGACTTGATAATAATATCATTATCCAGAAACCGCTCTTTCATAGCCTCGAACATATCCTGAGCGCTCTTTACGTCCACAACTGTAACAAAGGGTGGCCGTTCTAAAGATGTAACACCGCTGACAAGTGTCACTTGGGCACCACGGAGCATACAGGCTTTTGCAATTTCATAGCCCATTTTCCCCGTAGAATGATTTGTGATATAACGAACAGGATCAACACTCTCCTGAGTAGGTCCTGCTGTTACGATAACCTTCTTGCCGGCTAAATCTTTTTCATAAGCAATTTCACGCAAAATATAGTCCACCAAAACGGTTTCCTTCGGCATCTTTCCATCGCCTTCGTCACGACAAGCCAAAACCCCTCTTTCCGGCGGAATAACTTCAAAACCATATTTCTGTAATGTTACCAAATTATCCTGAACAATATCATTATGATACATATTGGTATTCATGGCAGGTGCCACCATTTTTTTGCAGGTACAGGCCAAAGCAGTTGTTGTCAACATATCATCAGCAATCCCATGAGCCAATTTTGCGATAACATTGGCAGACGCCGGTGCTATCATCAAGACATCGGCTTTTTTCGCCAAAGAAATATGGGCAATATGAAACTGGAAATTGCGGTCAAAGGTATCTACCATACACTTATTTCCTGTCAGCGTTTCAAAGGTAATCGGTGTAATAAAATTAGCTGCGTTTTTTGTCAAAATCACATGAACATCACAATTCTGTTTTACCAATAAACTTGCCACATTTGCCATTTTATACGCCGCAATACTGCCAGTCACCCCTAAAACCACTGTTTTTCCTCTAAGCATTTTCAACATCCTTTTCTGAGATTGTAGTATTTGAGTTGTTTTCAATTTCTAATTAATTATTATAACAAACTTCCTTCCATTCGTACACTGCTTTTTATAAAAATTAGACTCTTCTCATCTTTTGCTTTGCACATATTTCAATTATTAGAATAACCATTCTTCCCTTTTTTTATTGCTAAACTGGTATCATTAAATAATCTCAAAGGTACCTAACAAAAAAGTACCCTACGCAAAGCGTAGAGTACCTCAGATTGAAGACAAACCCTCAATTTAGCCAATTATTTGCAGAGGGTTTGGGAACGAAACGTTCCCAACTGAAATCACGCAGGGCGGATTTACTTCGCCCGTAGTGCAGAAAAACGCTGATTTCTAGGGGCGTAGTCCTTGCACGAAGGAATCAGCGTTTTAACATACAGTATCTACTTTAAGACGGCTTGCGTCTTAAAGTAAGAGGGTGTAGACTTTGTCTACAC
>CAZCDP010000193.1:0-2807 GCA_964497675.1 uncultured Candidatus Epulonipiscium sp. | reverse complement strand
AACCTGTGACCCTCTGCTTGTAAGGCAGATGCTCTCCCAGCTGAGCTAAACTCCCTTATAACCATGTATCCTATAAACTTTATTACTCATTTTTTGATTGTATTAAGGTATTACTTTTATAAAATGACCCGTAAGGGAATCGAACCCTTGTTTCAGCCGTGAGAGGGCCGCGTCTTAACCGCTTGACCAACGGGCCTTATCGAAATAGCGGAAGGGGGATTTGAACCCTCGACACCGCGGGTATGAACCGCGTGCTCTAGCCAACTGAGCTATTCCGCCACAAGTCGACTACCTGCATACTTATACTTGTCTATCCTTCCCTTGTCAAGAACTTTTCGACAATTTCCGAAAATTATTTCCCACGGTTGATATACAGCACTTCATTGGGCTTAACCAACCCCAACTGCTCCCTTGCCACTTTTTCAATATAGGCATCACTGGTATAGTATTTTTTATTATTCTGGTATTCTATATTTTTTTCTTTTTCCGCTTGAATTCCCACAAGAATTTTCATTTCTTCCTGTTTTAATTGCTTGTATTCATGGGCCTGACGAACCGCACAGACAGAAAACACTCCTAAAAAAAGCACCATAAAGAACAGCATTATCATGCCATCCAATGTTCTTTTATTTGTTTTCCTTCTGTCTTTTTTCATAAAATCAACCTCTCCGGGTTTTTTCCTTTCATTTTTTCCGAAAGAGTATCCTTACATTTCTAATAGCAGCCTTCTTATTTATTTTCACATATAATTTACATAAATGCAATAGTTTTCTTCTTTTCACATAGAAAAAATTCCTTGTTTTTTTTACAGGTTTACCCAAAACAAGCCAAACAAGGCGAAAAGGGGTAAGCAAAATTGTAAAAAACAAGGAAATTATAGAATGCAGTATTGCTACTGCTCTATCGGACACTGCATTCACGACAGGGCTGACTGCAAGAAAATAAAGTCCCATACCCAAAAAAGCACCGCAAACAGAAAAAAAACGAATCTCTCCGTCATTTTTTTTCAGCATAATAAAAAACATCAAAAATACAACACAAACCCAATACAGCCCATCTTCCGCCTGAATAAAAAAACTCTTATGAGGGATCATTTTTCGAAAAATACGGAGGACATCATAAAAAAAACCAATTACAGCGCCCACTGCTACTGTCAACAAAAATAGCATCGCCTGTTCGTTCAGCGAAAGTATCATATCCTTTCCCCCTATTTAAATACCCTGGCCAAAAAAGAGCCTTTGTTTTTAGAAAATTGTCCACCATCGCTATATTCCAGACTGTCAATGAGTCCATCCACAAATACTTCCCCTTCATCCAGGTTCAGCCGTCCCACATGAAGGTTGCTGCCCCGCAGAATCAACAGCCCTTGGTCTGTATCCACAAGAATACTTTCCTCGTCAAAGGACAAAACATCAATGATGCCTGTAATGGTAATTTGTTCTCTCTGTTCCATGGTAACACTGTGCTTCCCGCCGCTTCTTTTTCTCTCTTCTGCCAAAAAAATCCCTCCATATTCTGTACAATGTCACTTTGTACCATTATATGGAGAGATTTTCTTTTTTAGAATCACCGATGTGATTTCAAACACTTTTATACATTGCGGCAGCATCCTCTTTTTTTGGGGACTCATTGAGGCTCAATACCTCGACTCTGGTGGTGTTGCTGCCAAAACGGACTTCAATGACATCGCCAATCTTTACATCGGCCCCCGCCTTGACCACCTTACCGTTTACGGTAACTCGTCCGGCGTCACAGGCTTCATTGGCAATCGTTCTTCGTTTTATAATTCTGGAAGCTTTTAAATATTTATCTACTCTCATAATTCCTCCTAATCAAAAAGACAGGTTTTCTGGCTCATCTATAAAATCAAGGGCTTGGTCTGGCTTCTTACATCTCTTGCATAACCCCCAAAAATGAAAAAAATCTACACTTTCATCCATAAGGTGACCGTGTAGATTTTAAATCCATGCTAAAATTATTTGTTAATAGCGTCCTTCAAAGCTTTTCCAGCTTTGAATCTTGGTGCTTTGGATGCAGGAATTGGCATAGCTTCGCCGGTCTGAGGATTTCTTCCCTCACGAGCAGCCCTTTCTGCAACATCAAATGTACCAAAGCCTACTAACTGCACTTTGCCATTATTAGATAATTCTTCTGCAACGACATCCTCGAAAGCCTTTAATACTTTTTCTGCATCTTTTTTGCTCATTTCCGCCTTTTCAGCGATTGCCGCAACTAAATCAGATTTGTTCATGTTTCGTCCTCCTTAATAACATTTTATTCTTCTGTTGGACCAGTATGGTTTTTCGCTTTTTCCCAGAGCAAATCCAACTCTTCCAGAGTCATGTCAGAAAGGTTCTTTCCCTCCGAAAGGGCTGATTTCTCAACATACTCAAATCTATTTATAAACTTTTTGGTGGCTTTTGTCAAGGCAAACTCTGGATTTATTTTTAAAAACCTTGCGATATTTACCAAAGAAAACAAAAGATCACCTAATTCTTCCTCTATATTGCCATTTTCGCCTTTTATAGCCTCCTGCAATTCTTGGCACTCTTCATAAACTTTTCCCATGGCATCTGCCATTTCCGGAAAATCAAAGCCTACATCCGCCGCTTTTTTCTGTACCTTCCCGGCTTTTGTAAGTGCCGGCAGTGCATCGGGTACGCTTTGCAAAACCTCTGTCTGGGTACGCTGTTTTTTCTCTTTCTTTTTCAGCTTCTCCCAGTTCACCAAAACCTCATCGGCTGTATCTGCATGGCCTGTACCGAAAATGTGGGGATGACGGTAAATCATCTTTCTGCTGATTCCGT
>CAZCDP010000192.1:0-2824 GCA_964497675.1 uncultured Candidatus Epulonipiscium sp. | reverse complement strand
GTGGGAAACAACTGCTGTCATCTTATTTCTGTTTGCCAGTTGAATGGCATTGAAGGTTTCTGTCAAGGTACCAATCTGGTTTACTTTGATAAGAATCGCATTTGCCGCCTTCAGCTCAATGCCCTTCTGCAATCTTGTGGTGTTGGTTACAAATAAGTCGTCCCCTACCATCTGTACCTTATCTCCCAATTCCTTTGTCAGCAGCTGCCAGCCGGCCCAGTCTTCTTCTGCCAAGCCATCCTCAATGGAAATAATAGGGTATTTTTCACAGAGTGCTTTCCAGAATGCAACCATTTCTTCCGATGTTCTGACAACCTCTTTACCTGTCATCTTGCTTTCACCAGGGAAGTGATATTTTCCGTCTTTTTCATCATACAATTCTGTGGCAGCAGGATCCATAGCGATTTTGATATCCTCGCCCCATTTATAATCGGCTTTCTCAACAGCTTCTTTAATCAAATCAATGACTGCATCCGCCGTAGGTAAGTCTGGTGCAAAACCGCCTTCATCACCCACAGCAGTAGATAAACCTTTACTTTTTAATACTTTCTTTAAATGATGATAGATTTCAGCACACATTCTTAATGCTTCTTTGAAGGTAGATGCACCAACAGGCATAATCATGAATTCCTGAATATCCACAGTGTTATCTGCATGTTTTCCGCCGTTCATAATATTCATCATAGGAACAGGCATTGTTTTTGCGTTGAAACCGCCAAGATACTGATATAGTGGCATTTTTAAAGCCTCTGCCGCTGCTTTTGCAACAGCCATGGAAACACCAAGAATGGCATTTGCACCCAATTTCCCTTTATTTGGTGTGCCGTCAAGCTCAATCATTTTCATGTCAATGGCAACCTGATCTAAGGCGTTCATACCAATAATCTCATCGGCGATGATATTGTTCACATTATCCACAGCATCCTCAACACCAAGACCCATGTATCTCTCGCCGCCATCACGCATTTCCACAGCCTCAAAAGCACCTGTGGATGCACCGGAAGGCACCGCTGCACGTCCAACCACATTATCCTCCACCACAACTTCTACCTCAACCGTAGGATTTCCTCTGGAATCCATGATTTCTCTGGCATAAACATCTGTAATTTCAATATAGCTTTTCATTATTTTCCCTCCTCAAAATATCTCTTCCTTTTTGAAACAATATCTCAAATTTTCTACGCTTTTTTATAAGGCAAAATAAACTTGATAGAAAACTTGATTTCATAACGATTTGAAAATGATCAGGCATGAACACTGCGCCATTGTTTTATTTACCCAACAAAAGACTTTCTCCTGTCATTTCTGCTGGCTTTGGTACTTCCATCATTTCCAAAAGGGTCGGTGCAATATCTGCCAGCCTGCCGCCTTCCTTCAAACCAATACCATCTGTATAATTGACCAGAATAAAAGGTACAGGGTTTGTTGTATGGGCCGTAAAAGGTAAGCCTGTTTCATAATCAACAAGCTGGTCGCTGTTCCCATGGTCAGCACAAATAAACATCTGTCCATTTGTCTGTAACAAAACCTCCCACACCCGTCCAATACAAGTATCCACCGTTTCCACCGCTTTAACAGCCGCTTCCATAACACCGGTATGTCCTACCATATCAGTATTCGCATAATTAATAATGATTAAATCATATTTTTCAGAAGCAATGGCTTGAATCAGTCCGTCCGTCACTTCTACGGCACTCATTTCCGGTTTCAAATCATAGGTCGCTACCTTCGGGGAGGGTATCAGCACCCGCTCCTCTCCCAGATTTGGTTCCTCCACGCCCCCATTAAAGAAAAATGTCACATGAGCATATTTTTCTGTTTCTGCCGTCCTTAGCTGTTTCAAACCAAGAGAGGAAAGATATTCCCCCAGAGTATTCGTCAGTTTTTGGGGTTTGAATGCAACCTCTTTATTGGGTATGGTTACGTCATATTCTGTAAAACAAACATATTTTAAATTCTGGGTTACTTTTTTTCTTTCAAATCCATCAAAATCAGAATCGCAAAAGGCACGGGTAATTTCCCTTGCCCTGTCAGGACGGAAATTAAAAAATATTACAGAATCATAATCCGCAATCGTTCCTATTGGTTTTCCTATTTCATCGATAATGACTGTCGGCAAGACAAATTCATCGGTTATCCCTTTTTCATAGGATTTTTTGATACATCCCTCTGCACTAATAGCTGTTTTACCCTTGCCAAGAGCCAATGCGTCATAGGCCTGTTCTACTCTTTCCCACCGTTTATCCCTGTCCATGGCATAATATCTGCCTGTAACACTGGCAATTTTCCCAACGCCTGTTTCACGAAGTTTTTCTTCCAGCTGCGCCAGATACCCAATGCCCGAGGACGGTGGTGTATCTCTGCCATCCAAAAAAGCATGAACGAAAACCTTTTCTAATCCATGTTGTTTTGCTAATCGCAGCAAAGCATAAAGATGGGTATTATGGCTATGCACGCCGCCATCAGAAAGAAGCCCTAACAAATGCAGGGCAGAATTCTTTTTTTTGCAGTTCTCCACCGCAGCCAATAATTCGGGGTTTTCGTAAAAATCGCCGTCTTCAATAGATTTTGTGATTCTAGTGAATTCCTGATAGACGATACGACCTGCCCCTATGTTCAGATGTCCCACTTCAGAATTTCCCATCTGTCCTTCCGGTAAACCAACGTCACGACCGCTGGCATACCCCTTGACCCATGGATATTTTTTCATAATCTGGTCCAATACAGGTGTCTTTGCCTGTTTGATGGCATTGCCCTCTGTTTTGTCCGTCATTCCAAAACCATCCAATATCATCAAAACCGTTGTTTTTTTACTCATCGCTAC
>CAZCDP010000191.1:2039-2857 GCA_964497675.1 uncultured Candidatus Epulonipiscium sp. | reverse complement strand
AACACGAGCTTGGCATTTTCTTAAGGGAGGCTTTGCCTACATATAAAGTGTAATTCGAAAGAAACGTATCTTATTTTACCAGCGGCAATAAAACAATTAAGAAAGAAATTGATATAGCGGTATTTTAAGAGGGTAAAGCTGAAAAGTATGCCATGGGGAGACCCGCAAGGAACGTGGGATTTTGGGTCAAGTTTTTGAGCCACGTCAGGCTAAAAGACTCACCTGGGAAGGGGGATTGCTTAGGGGTGGGATGTTTTGGGTCCAATACCTTAAAATAAAAGAAGACGAAATTTCTGCTTGAAGTTTCATCCTTAATGTGGTTAATTTGCAAATGAGAGTGAATCGACACTTAAGAATCTAAAAATCTGACTTGAAAAGTCCCGTCCCCTGAATCCCCTTACCGTGGTCGTTGCCGGACTCCATCGGTTTTACGGTATCCGATGACAGTTCGGTATTAGAGCATCATCTTTACTGCGCTGATGACGGTACTTTTAAGACGACATTGAACCCGTGGGAAAGTGGAGTAGTTAGAGAAGAGTTAAGAAACACTGCTGTTTGCTGGCTACGGAATCTCGATAGAAAGAAGTGGTCACTCGAAATTCCGTATGAAGTGAGCGGTGTGACTACCCCCATGTTTCCCAACTTGGTGATTGCCCGCGCCGACGCACATGGCTATGTTTTTGATATACTTGAACCGCACGACCCAAGCCGCAAAGATAATTATCCTAAGGCTGTGGGTTTGGCTAAGTTTGCGGAAAAACACTGGGATATATGGAAGAATACAATTGATACTTGAAAACAAGTATGGCAGAGAAGAA
>CAZCDP010000191.1:0-2029 GCA_964497675.1 uncultured Candidatus Epulonipiscium sp. | reverse complement strand
GGCCCTGACGGTAAGGATCACTTCTATCGATTGGATATGTCACAAACTGTGGTACGCAATAAGGTACGCGGGATTACTTCAAACGAAGAATTGGACAGAATTTTTGAATCCGATGCAATTTGGGAAGATTAACCTCCATGTTTTGAAGAAGTGAGTGTGCGAAAAAGCTTTATATATCAGGGGGCGGAATCTATTGTGTGAAAATCGCAATCTTATCGGCTTGTGGAAACAAGTCTACAAAGGCAGTATTTGATAGTCAAGCGGTCAGATTGGGTGTTTTGGATTTTAATATTTATTATATATAAAGATTGGAGTGTAGATATGGACAATAATATCGAGACATTGGAACTAAAAGCGAAATCTTCAGTAGTACAGCTTTTTTTAGCTATCTGCGGCACATTTGTCGCTGTGTTTGGCTTATTTATGTTTAATCAACATTTACTGATGTCATTTCCTTTGCCATTGCGTATGATTCTTATGATTGTCACGCAATGGTTACTTTTCCTCGTTCCAGCGATACTAATGATTACAAATAAGGAAAAGCTCAGCAATATCGGCTTTAAAAAAGAAAAAATTCTGTCGCAAATAAGCATAGGTGTATTACTCGCTTTTGCCATGTCTCTGGTTTTAACTGTCTTCCCTATTATGCTCGGCTTTAAAGATATGGTCGGAAACATATCTTATACGCAAGCATGGAAATTTGTTTATCAATTTATTTACGCAATATTTGGGGTTGCCCTTGCAGAAGAACTGATTTTCCGCGGTTACATGTTCAAAAAGTTACTGGAAATTAAGAACTCTAAATGGTTTGCTATCATTATATCATCTGTGTTGTTTGGGCTGTTTCATCTATTCAACGGGAATATCATTCAGGTTTTCACAACGGCATTTATTGGATTTCTCTATTGTATATTCAGAGAAAAAATTAAAGGCTGTACTCTGCTCTCATTAATCATTGTTCACGGAGTGTACGACGCAATGATTGTATTATGGGTTTCGATATTATGATGATCAAAATATTATTTTTACGAACGAACAGGACAGGCAAGCCTAAAACGACTATAAATTTATTAAGAGGTGTTTATGGCATTTTATAATTATATCTTACTTTTTGTGTTGATTTTTTTGATTGGTTTTCTGTTTATATCAGCAAAGCAAAAGCTAATGAAAAAGGGTTGGTTAAAAAGAACGGTAAAGGTTGTTACAATCGCTACCATTGTTTTTATAACATGCGCAGTTGTTTTGTTTCCTAATTTAAAAAGCATCCAAACCACGGGCAAATACACCTATACTTCTCGCGTGCTAGAATTGACTGATACATCACGCGTTGAAGATTATAAAAGCGATGGTAGCCCTCGAAAATTGTCAGTGTTGACCTATTATCCGGACGTGGATGGAATTGAAAATAACACCTGCCCTTTGATTGTTTTTTCCCACGGCGGTATTTCAACAAAAACAAGCAATCTTTCATTATATAAAGAGCTTGCAAGTCACGGCTATATAGTCGCCAGTATCGAGCATACCTATCATGCGCTCAGCACACAAATTGAAGGAAAGAAAATATACATAAATTTAAGATATATGAAAGCGTTAAATACAGAGGATTCCTATTCGGACATTGAAAATTCCTACGAGTGTTTTCAAAAATAGATGAACCTTCGTACCAACGATATTAATTTTGTAATCGATACCCTTATCCAAAAATCGGTTGAAGAAAGCAATTCTTTCTATTCTTTAGTAAATGTGAAAAATATCGGCGTTGTTGGTCATTCCCTCGGCGGTTCTGCTGCACTCGGCGTTGCAAGGCAACGGGATGATATAAAAGCGGTGATTGCGTTGGAGTCCCCTTATATGTATGATATAACAGGAGTGAGCGGAAGCGAATTTACATGGAATACAAATCCGTACCCATGCGCTGTTATGAACATATACAGCGATAGCGGTTACCCTTTAATTGAATCAGATAACAAATATGTTCAAAACAAAAATTATTTGTACAATAATGGAAATGTGGAGTACTACTATATCG
>CAZCDP010000190.1:0-2862 GCA_964497675.1 uncultured Candidatus Epulonipiscium sp. | reverse complement strand
AAATAACCATGTATAAGCAGATAATTCGTCTAATGCCCTATCTATGGCAACAAAATTGTCTGGTTTCTCAATGGAAATGGTAGGAAAAACAACAACCTCTGCCCCCTCCTCCTGTAACATTTCCTTCGTTTGGCAAACGCTTTCACCTACACCGGTCAAAAGAATTCGTCTGCCCCAAAGAGGGCGGTATTTCTGCCACGCAACCCTTTCTTCGGCCCGTACCACATCCCCAACAATGATAACCGCAGGATGCCCGATGCCTTTCTGTTCGGCCAATTCAGAAATATTCCCCAATTCACCGATAACGGATTTCTGACGGCTTGTGGTTCCCCACTGCACAACAGCCGTAGGTGTATGGGGGTCTTTTCCGCTCTCTACTAATCCTTTGCTGATAGCTTTCAAATGCTTCATTCCCATGAGAAATAGCAAGGTGCCTTCCATTTTTGCCATGGTTTCGTAATCCACTTTCTCATTTTTTTTACGATGCCCCGTAAATACATGAAAAGACGAAGCATACTCTCGATGTGTCACAGGAATCCCGGCATAGGCACACGCGGAATAGAAAGAAGAAATTCCTGGAACTATCTCAAAAGGAACGCCTGCTTCAAAAAGGGCTTCTGCTTCTTCACCGCCCCTGCCAAACAAAAAGGGATCTCCCCCTTTGAGCCGCAAAACTTTTTTCCCTTCCTTTGCCTTCTCAACCAAAAGTCTGTTAATTTCATACTGATGCAGTGTATGGTTATCAGGCTGCTTTCCAGCATCGATTTTTTCGCAGGATTCTTTTGCAAACTGTAGAAATCCCCTTGCTCCCAATCTGTCGTATAGGATAACATCCGCTTTTCCAATCAATTCCATGGCTCTCACACTGATTAATTTTTCATCTCCCGGACCTGCTCCGGCAATGTATACTCTTCCGCCCTTCATTTCTTCTCTCCCTTATCCCGTTCTAGAATTTCTTCTGCCAAAAATCCGCCCAATTCCTCGGCTTGGTCTACCACGCTTTTTCCGGATACAATATGTAACCTGTCCGTAAAATACATGGCACGCATCTCTAACGTTTCTCCTTGTTTTCTGGCAAACGCCCCTGCCGGTGTATGACAATCGGCACCGATTCCCTTTAAAAAGGCCCGTTCTGCCTTCTGACAAATATCCGCCTCGTTATCATTGACTTTTTTCGCTATTTTTCTGATTTCTTCGTCGTCTTCCCGAATCTGCAATGCCAATATCCCTTGACCAGAAGCAGGTATCATCTCATCCAGTTCAAAATAATAGGAAATTCGCTCTTTCAAACCCGCGCGAATCAGTCCCGCTGCCGCTAAAACCACGCCGTCCATGCCTTCCTCCATTTTTCGCAAACGAGTATGAATATTGCCCCGTATCGGCAGAATTTCCAAATCAGGCCGTAATGCCAAAAGCTGTAGCTTTCTTCGCAGACTCCCTGTTCCAATTTTTGCACCTTTTGGAAGCTCCCAAAGCTTTTTCCCCTCTTTCGTCACCAACACATCCATGGGATTTTCCCGTTTCAGCACCGCCCCCAGTATCAACCCATCAGGCATTTCATCGGACATATCCTTCATGCTGTGAACTGCAATGTCGATTGTTCCTTCCAACAATGCCGTTTCAATTTCTTTCACAAAAATACCTTTTCCGCCTATTTTATCTAGTGACTTATCCAAAATTTTATCCCCAGTTGTTTTAATGGTGATGATTTCCACATTTTTTTGGGGAAATTGTTCCAAAATAATTTCCTTTGCTATTTCCGCCTGACGTACCGCAAGCAAGCTTCCTCTTGTTCCGATTTTAATGCTCCCGTTCATATCCGTATCTCCCTAATATTTCATAAATTGTGCAGTCTTCCCCTTCAATCAATTCCCGTAAGACCTGTTTTCGCACTTCCTTGTCCTGTATATGTTCAATGACCCACCGCCGCAGCGTTCCAAGCTCCTCCAAGCTTTCTCCTACCGAAAGGTCTATGCTTTCGCAGATTTTTTTTGCCAGCAAAGGGTATTCCCCATCTGTACTGACAGCTACCGTCAAATTTCCTTGTCTTTTGTGGGAAGGCAGTATAAAATCACCTTTTCCGTCAGCAGTACAACAAAGAATCCCTCTTTTTTTTGCTTCCTCCCAAATCCTTTTGTTGGTTCCTGCATCCGCAGCCGCAAAAACAATGTCCACTCCTTCCAAATCCCCCAAAGAAAATTGTTTTTCTAAAATTTCAATAGGGAAGGTTTCTGCCAATTCTCTAATTTCCCGGGAAATATCCGGTGCGATTACCTGCACCTCCAGTGAAACGTCGGCAAGCGCCCGTACCTTGATTTGCGCCGCACGTCCACCTCCTACAAGCACAATTTTTTTATTCTCCAAATTTAAAAATATAGGCAGTCTTTTCATGTTTTCCCCTTCTCCCATTCCCTACTCTCAAACTTTTGGATAACCATATTTTTCTTTCTTACTATACTATTTTTCCTGCCATTTCACAACTGCCATATTCCGATTTTTTTCGTCAAAATCTTTGCTTCAAATCCTGTTCCTTCCTAATTAAAGCCCTTTCGTTTTAAAAGATTCCCTTACTTTAGAAACAAATACTGCCACTTACTAAAAAACCACCCGTTTCCCTACATAAAGGGAACTACGGGTGGTTTCTGCCAAACGATATGGGAGCCGTCTTTTTTTTATTGCTTAGCCGAGGTTACCACAGGAATAATAATGTGATGGCCCGACTTTATGTTCGGTGAATCTATCTGATTAAGTTCCATAATTTCTTTTACATACTCGACAGTTTTTCTGTCATTGGTTTTATATCTTTCGGCAATTTCCCATATAGTATCTCCCTGTTGTATTTCCACGGATTCGTAGTATACC
>CAZCDP010000189.1:1704-2889 GCA_964497675.1 uncultured Candidatus Epulonipiscium sp. | reverse complement strand
TGATTTTTTGGATGTTTATACAAGGAAAACAAAATAATATAGATATTAGCTTAGAATGTCTGACAAAAAAATAAAACCCTGTCGCAACAGAGGTTTATTTTTTATATAAATTGGCTGTATTTTGAAAATTAAGTGCGATTCTCAAGGCTTGGCGGTATGTATCCTATTATTCTTTTATGGTTTCATCAAAGAGTTTATAATATTGCCAAACTTTCAGGAAACTGATTTTTTTCTGTTCTTCTGGGGTTACGTTTTCCTTATAGTTACCGTTTCCGTCCATAAAAGTTTGATTGGCAATGACAGGCAATTCTTTACGCAGCTCGTTGGAAAACTCATAAAGAGGGGACAGGCCATCCATATTCATAAGTTCTAATAATAGGGAGCCCAAGTAGTTGGAGCTTATAACTTTGTTGGGTGGCAACTGTACTTTTTTAATATTTTCATCAATATGAGAAATCTTTTTGGCACTTTCATTCTGCCAAATGACGTACGGTGTTTCATAGACTTTTAGCCGTTGTTCCAATGTTCCATTAATATTAATATCATAATCTAAAATGTCAAAAAAGTCCATACCATTTGAAAAACCCGGTAGATGGTCACCGAAATATACGAGTACAATAGGTTCATCGGAAGCTTCTATGTAATCCACCAGACGGCCAAATTCCCGGTCTACGTCAGCCATACCATAAAAGTAGTTATATAGCATAGTACTTTCTGCTGTTGTAAGCGGAATATCTGTATTGAAGTTTTTCACTGCACCAAGATACTTGTCTTGATAAGGACCATGGTTCTGAATGGTGACGGTAAAAGAAAACAAGGGATTGTCACTTTTGTTACTGTATTCCTCAAAGCTTTCAATAATGGCATCCATGGTGACCTCTTCATTGATGTAGCCGCCTTTGTTTTGCGTTTGCGGGTTAAAATCATCTAGGGTGATAAAACGGTCAAATCCGAAATAAGGATAGACGTTTTGGCGGTTATAGAACCATGAATAGCCGGGATGGATAGCCAAGGTGTCATAGCCTGCTTTTTTCAGATTGCGTGGAATAGAGTCAAAAGGCTTCCGAACGAAACTGTAAGAGGGTAGAGGATTGTCTAAATATCTTGTAGGACAAGATGTCAAGACATCGTATTCTGTATCTGATGTTCCGCCTCCGAAATTTGGTACTACAATATGTCCGCTGA
>CAZCDP010000189.1:0-1694 GCA_964497675.1 uncultured Candidatus Epulonipiscium sp. | reverse complement strand
CTTTTTGGGCACAAAGTGCTTTGAAGTTTGCCAAAGGATCAGTATAACCTGTGAAGTCCAGATTTTTGTTTATACTGAGGTCAGAAAATGCCTCGCCCATAATCATGATAATATGTGGCTTTTTTTCCTCTATATTTTCCGAAGGAAAAGGCGTAGGTTTCAGCTTTGCATAATCTGAGGGGGCATAGCCTTTCGGTTTTTCTACCTTTAAAGTGTTAAAACCATGGAGGAAGCAATATACAAACCCTTTTGAATTATAATGATTCACTTGAAAATAGATATTTCCTTCTACAGGATATTTGTTGTATAAGGTTTCGCTTTTGTAAAAGAGAGTATTCACTCCAAAAGCGATTGCTATGGTAGCGACGCAGCCCAAAATCCGTACAAGGGGTTTTACTTTTTTACAGCGGAAGAATATCGCAGTAATAAGGATTACGATAATTATAGCAGTCAAAAGACAGAATATCAGAATAAGTGAGGATGTGTCAAAGGTGTTCAGTACCGCAGTTGTTTCCCGCACCAAAGTCAAGTCTGTTGGTAAAAGGGGGTCTTGGCGCATGGAAATTTTCAGACGGTTCGCTATGCCCAGAATGGCAAAGAGAGCTGCGGTTAGCCAAACGCTGAAGGAGCTGTTATTTGTCAGAAAAAAAATCAGAAGCATGAGTAGCAGTATGGGAATATAATTCAGGAAAAATAAAGAAGGAGCTGTTGCCAGTTCTTTCAGAAATCCTATGATGGGACCCGGTGCTACCCAAAATAGAAAAAAAGTCGTTCCTAAAGAAAAAAAGAATAAAAGAAATAGGGAAATCCATGGATTTAGCTGTATTTTTTTAGATTTTATCTTCGAAAATAGGTACATGATAGAACCTCCTTGGTTTTTTTGCCTTCTTAATGTTAAATCTTTTTAAAGAAAAAGTAAAGGGTATAAATTGGTGAAAAATAGAATCTTATGGGGAATGTTCAATAGGAAAACATAGCTTAAAATGCCTGTCTTTGGAAAATCGTTTTGTAAAAAGGCGAAGTTTCAAGAAAAAACAAATAAAATTATTTAGAAGAAGGGAAGGGAAATTAAAAAAAACAATACAAGGGGCAGATTATCTTCAAAAAAAATTATGAATTTTAAGAAATTTTTCAGAAATAATGTGCCAGAATAGGCTATAATAGGTCAAGAGTTTGCTTTTTATGTAAAAATGAAATAATTAAAGTTTATTGTAATAACATGGAAATTTTGGTATACTGAATAAATATATTAAATCAACAAAATGAGAACTGAATTGAGGAAACGTGGGAGAGGTACAAGAGCAGAAAGATACCCAAGATAAAAAAACAGAGAAGAAAAAGGTGTATGGGATTTCTATTAATTGTTTTGTTATGATATTGGGAACGGTTGGTTTTCGAATGGTCAGAAGGGTGGCAGAAAAGGCATCGCTCTCTGAACAGGCAGAACCTGTGGCAGAGTAGTTTTGGTGGCAGCACAAAAAGTAAAAACAGAAGAACAATTCAATATGATAATTGATTTAATGTGTGGAGAGAAAACATGGGCGTACAAAAAAGAAAAAAGAAATTCAATCCTATTGCAACATTTTTTAAAATCGTCGTTAGCATCGTACTTGTATTTTGCGTTGCAGCAGGCGGTGCGGCTTTTGCCTATTATAAAGTAACAGGCGGCTCCACGAAAGATGCTGTCCAAGAAA
>CAZCDP010000188.1:0-2898 GCA_964497675.1 uncultured Candidatus Epulonipiscium sp. | reverse complement strand
GCTCTGGAAACGGCTGTAACCGCTGCCTCCTGTCCGATTACTCTTTGATGCAGGGTTTCCTCCAGCCGCAGAAGCCTCTGCCCTTCTTCTTCCTTTAGACTTTTTACGGGAATACCTGTCCAACGGGCAATCACATCCGCTACGTCTTCTTCTGTTACCGTCTGGCTATCCCCTGTGTTTTTGCTTTCCCATTCCTTCTTTGCCTCCTCCAGTTGAACCTTAATCTCATTCTGTGCCCGCTTTACCTCGCCAGCTTTTTCAAATTCCTCGGTCTTGATGGCTTCTTCTTTCTCTTTTTCCAAATCCGAAAGCTTCTTCTCCAAGTCCTTTACGTTTACAGGTGCTGTATAGGTTTTCAGACGAAGGCGGGAAGCCGCTTCATCAATAAGGTCAATGGCTTTATCTGGCAAAAAACGGTCGGGAATATAGCGGATAGACAATCTTACCGCCGCTTCAATAGCCTTATCTGTAATGGTAACTTTGTGATGCACCTCATATTTATCCTTCAAGCCCTTTAGCATAGCAATCGCCACCGCTTCGTCTGGTTCTTCCACCTTCACAGGCTGAAAACGCCGTTCAAAGGCTGCATCCTTTTCGATATGCTTTCTGTATTCGTCCATTGTCGTCGCCCCGATGAGTTGAATCTCTCCTCTGGCCAAAGACGGCTTTAAAATATTGGAAGCATCTATGGCGCCTTCCGCCGCTCCTGCACCAATAATGGTATGGATTTCATCAATAAACAATATGATATGACCGTCGTCCTTCACTTCCTGTAAGGTCTTTTTCATACGTTCTTCAAATTCACCTCTGTATTTTGAGCCTGCCACCATAGCGGATAAGTCAAGGCTGATAATTTTTTTGTCCTTTAACGTGCTGGGAATGTTGCCTTCGGCGATTTTTTGAGCCAAACCTTCCACAATCGCCGTTTTCCCCACGCCGGGGTCCCCTACCAAACAAGGGCTGTTTTTCGTTCTTCTGCTCAATATCTCAATAATTCGTTCAATCTCGTTTTCTCTGCCCACAATAGGGTCAAATTTGTTGTTCTTTGCAAGCTTTGTAAAATCCCGACTGTATTTATCCAAATTTTCTGTTGCAGACTTTTCCTGAGTACGTTCTGCCGCCCTTCCCATTCCTGCCGGCCCATTCTGGTTCTCTCCTTCTCCCAGCATCGTCATAATGTCCTCATAAAGGCGCTGGGCATTGACACCCAAAAGAATCAGTATTTTCACAGCAATACTGTCTGCTTCCCGCATCAACGCCAAAAGCATATGCTCTGTACCCACATAGCCTGTACCCATCCGAAAAGCTTCTTGTATACTAAACTCCACTACCCTTTTTGCTCTCGGCGTAAAATCCTGTGGAATAAAGCCAATGATATTGGCATTGATTAATAATGTGATTTTTTCCAAAACATCTTCCGATGTAATGCCCTGTCCTTCTAATGCTTTCGCCGCAACACTGTCCCGAACCAGTGTCAGCCCCAATAAAACGTGTTCCGTTCCTACGTATTTATGCCCCATCTTTAAAGCAGACTCTTGGGCTTTATCCAGAACCTCCTGTGCTTTTTTTGTAAATTTACCCTGCATATGTAACCCTCCTTTTGGGTTTTTTCCTACTAAATTTATTAATGCCTATTCTATTTTATCCATAAACTATTTTTGCAATACACCCAAATGCAATTTTTGTAGCTCAAAAAGCTTTTGTTAGCCATCAAGCCTTGTGATTGCTAACTCAGCTTCAAAATAAAAGAACTCTATAGTTCTTCTATTTTTTATTGCTTTTATTAAACTATCCTTATTTACGTATATTATAATACAAAGTTTTAAAAAGTCAAAGACTATCTATCTTTAAAATATGGAAAAAGGATATTCCCTAGGCTTCACTTCAAATACAAGGGGTTTCCCATTCTTTGGGTGCCTAAAAGAAAGAATTGCTGACCATAGGGCAACTTGGGTTTTCCCGGCTTTTTTCATAAACGCAGGATTATATTTCTTATCTCCCCAAATACCAAAACCGGCATGGGAAAATTGTACCCGAATCTGATGGTGTCTTCCTGTCAGCAAACGGATTTTCACTAAACTTAATTCGCCCTCAATGTCATGGTTCACAGTTTTTATAACTTCATATTCCAGCAAAGCCTCTTTCGCACCTTTTGTTTTTTCAGCCACCACTGCGGAAAGATTTCTTTTCCCGTCCTTCCATAGAAAGTCCCGAAGCCGACCTTTTGTTTCCAAAGGAATCCCACAGAGAACCGCCCAGTATTCCTTGGATACCTTATTTTGCTGTATCGCTTTTGAAAGAAGACTGTCCGCTTCTTTTGTTTTTGCAAAAACCATAACACCACCCACAGGACGGTCTAGGCGGTGAATCAGTCCCACATAAGCATTTTTGGTGCCTTTCTTCATAAAATATTTTTCCAATGCCCCCATCATATCCTCATCCCCCGTTTTATCCGGTTGGGAGGGGATACCGGCAGGCTTCACCACCACAATCATAAACTCATCTTCATATAAAACAGAAATATCCATATAAATTCCTCTCTATACTTCCTTTAAAATCACACCACCAAAGGGTTCCATTGTAATTGCAAGTTTTCCGTCCTTCAACGGATACGAAATCAATTTTGTAGAAAAGCCTTTTTCGTCAGATAACAATAGCGTCACCATGGTTCCGTCAAGGGCAGCACCCGTCTGCCAAACAGGGATTTCCAGTTGTTTTCTTTCATCTGTATTGTTTAGAATAATGACCAGTTTTTCCTCTTTATAAAAACGACCATAGCTTAATACCCCATAATCTGCATATAAAAAAACCAAAGAACCTGTTTTTAAGGCAATATATGTTTTATGAACCCGTATCGCTTCTTTATGAAATTCGAGAAGTTCCCTGTCCTCTCTTCCC
>CAZCDP010000187.1:824-2903 GCA_964497675.1 uncultured Candidatus Epulonipiscium sp. | reverse complement strand
CCTATTAAAACGGAAATCCATGCATCATTTCCTGCCACCTGTGCTGTTTTGCGTGGCAGAACAACGATAGACGTTCCAAAAATATCCAAAATCAGCAGAGCCTGCAGCTGTCGCAAAGAGATTTTATTGTTTTCCGAAAACATTACACCTTCCCTCCTCCCCGTTCTCTTGTGCTATGTTTTTGATTCGCAAAGATAGGGCGTTTTTTCATCATAAACAGAGGAAAACGGAAAATGCTATCTTTCAAGTCGCTGTAATCGTTGACAGAGGCAGAACAGAAGGGATACAAAAAGGGTATGCCAAAGCTTTTTAGCCCAGCCAGATGAATCAACAATATAATCAGCCCCAGCCAGAACCCGTAAAGTCCTAGTATCGCCGACAAAAATATGACTAGATACTTTGTAAGCCGCAACCCCGAAACAATGGCCACATTCGGAATAACAAAGGTACAAATTCCCGTCATTGCCGCCACAATCACCACGCTTGGGCTGACAATTCCTGCTTCTACCGCCGCCTGCCCGATAATAATGCCCCCGACAATACCAATCGTAGAGCTGACAGGTGACGGCAGTCTGATACCTGCTTCCCGCAGTAATTCAAAAGCCAGCTCCATAATGAGTACCTCACCCACCGCAGGGAATGGGATATTTTGTCTTGTTTCCGCAATCTTCAACGCCAACGCCGTTGGCAGCATATACGGATGAAATGCTGTCATTGCGATATAAAGCCCCGGCAAAGCCACTGCCAATATTGCCGCACCGTATCGTATCAAGCGGATAAAGCTCATGATTTCCCAGCGGTCGTAATAATCCTCTGCCGCTTGGAAGAATACATTGAGCGTAGCAGGCACCATAACCACAAACGGCGTATTATCTGTCACAATGACGATACGCCCTTCCAGTATAGCGGAGGATGCCTTGTCCGGCCGTTCCGTCATTTGCAGCTGGGGAAAAGGAGAAAGCCACTTCTTTTCCAAAAACTGTTCCACATAGCCACTGTCCAGTATCCCGTCAATATCGATACGGTCAAGACGCTCCATGACCTCCGCCAGAATATCCTCCCGCACAATATCCTCCATATACATCACTGCCACGTCCGTCTTGCTTCGGTTTCCGATTTTTTTCCGTTTCACTTTCAGCCTTGTGTCCCGAATCCGCCTTCGTATCAAAACGATATTGATACTTGCAAGCTCCGTAAAGGCATCCTTTGGCCCCTGCACCACCACCTCCGTTTTTGCCTCGTTGACACCCCTTGTTGGAAAACCTTTTGTAGATGCCTGTAATGCAAAACCAGTTCCATCCATCAAAAGAACCGTATCCCCCAAAAGCACTGCATCAAAAACTTCCTGAAATGTAGTAATTTCTTTTAATTCGCCTATGGCAATAACCTCATCATGAAGTGCTTTTAGCATTCCCCCATCCTCATTCTGCAAGGCAGAGCGGTTCATCACATTGGTCATAATAAAATCTTCAATGGTACTGCCATTAACGATATTATCCGTATAAATCATATAAACTTCCGACTTTTTGCCTTCCCCTGCAAAAAATCGTCGCTTCACAATGTCCTCGCAACCCGTAAATGCTGCTTCTATGGTTTTGATATTTTCTTCCAACTTCTTTGAAAGCTTTTCCAAACAATCACCTGCTTTTCAAATTCCTTGCTTCTATTGTTTGTGAAAACAGAAAAAATATGTAAGCTACACGATAAAAACACTGCTATAAAAAATAAAAAAGTCCGGCCTACAGAGATACCTGTAAACCAGACATTTTTAAAAATTCTTTTAAGAAAGAATGCACGTATGTTCAAAAGAATACTTTGTAACATCGTGGGTTAATGCATTACTTAATAAATTCATTTCCGCACTTTCCAATGCCAATTTTGCTTGTTCTAATTGAAGCTGTGTTATGGTTCCTACTTTTAAATTAATTTCTGCTGTAGCAAAATCCTGTTCGGCCTTTTCCAATGCCTTTTCCAAAGTTACCCGCTCTGCTTCCAATTCCAGCAACTTATTGTAAGTGGAGCGAATTGTTTGCTCTTTTTTCAGCTTAGCATCCTTGTAACTGCGTTCGCTTTCCTCAT
>CAZCDP010000187.1:0-814 GCA_964497675.1 uncultured Candidatus Epulonipiscium sp. | reverse complement strand
TGGCTAAATTTATGAATTTCATTTTAAGGAAAATGCAAGGAAAACCTAGTTTTCCGATAAATTTTTTCGCTTCCTTTTTTGAAAAAAGGAAGTGGAGTTTGAGGTAAAACCTCAAGGTCTTTTCTTTTTTCTTTTCTTTCTTTTAATTCATGTCTTGTTTCCCCGCACCACCTAAAACCTCAGTATTCTCGAACGAATATTTCAGCATATCATGGGTGAATATATTTTTTTGCAGTTGACTTTCCGTTTTTTGCAGTGCCAACGCCGACTGATCCAGTATCAGCTTTGTGATATTTCCCACCTGAAAATTCACCTTTGCCGCCTCATAGTCCGTCTTTGCCTTAGCCAAATCGGCTTCCAGTGTTTTCTGTGTCGCTTCTAACTGCTGAATCTGAATATAAGCAGCCTGAATATCATTTTTCTTCTGTTTTTTTGCATTGGCGAATTCCCGCTCACTGTTATCGTAATTATAATCAATTTCTCTATAATCTGCTACCGTAGTAGAATCCGCTATGGTATTTTTGGAAAATTTTGCATTATCCACAGCAAGCTTTTGAATTTCCAATGAAAGGTCAACGGAAAGCTTTCTATTGGTATAGGTATCAATATCTGTATTCATCACCAATGATTCATACTTCACAGGATTATCAATGATATAACGGTCATCTGCCGGTAACCCAAGGAGGTCATTCAGCCCCAGATACTCATTGGCAATGGTCAGCTCCAAAAGCTTCACGCTCTGCTCCATCTGCTCTGTATCTATTCTAAGCTTCTCCATATCATTTCTGCTCATAAGCCCCAGACGTTCCTTTAT
>CAZCDP010000186.1:0-2910 GCA_964497675.1 uncultured Candidatus Epulonipiscium sp. | reverse complement strand
TCTTCCAAGGGCTGTCGCATGACCTCAAGAGCAATACGCTGAAATTCCGGCAGTTCGTCTAAAAACAAAACGCCGTTATGGGCAAGAGAAATTTCACCGGGCTTTGGTATTCTTCCGCCTCCTGTCAATGCCGAAGGAGAGATGGTATGATGGGGCGAACGAAACGGACGAGAACAAATGAGAGAATTTTTATTTTTTAAAAGCCCTGCAACACTGTAGATTTTGGTAATCTCTATGCTTTCTTCAAAGGTAAGACTAGGCAGGATGGAGGGCAGACGCTTTGCCAGCATTGTTTTGCCAGAACCGGGAGGACCAATGAGAAGCAGATTGTGTGCGCCGGCCGCTGCAATTTCCATAGCCCTTTTTGCGTTTTCCTGACCCTTTACATCGGAGAAATCCATAAAAAGGTCATCAAAATTTTTAGAAAGTATTTCTTGTAAATTGACTGTGTATCTGGGAACAGTTTGTTTTTTTTGAAAAAAATGAACCAGCTCTTTGAGATTTTTTACAGGATATACCTCCATGCCTTCTACCAAAGCAGCTTCATCGGCATTTTCATAGGGTACAATACATTTTGTTATGTTTCTTTGATAGGCGCTGTATACCATAGGTAGTACACCATTAACGGGACGTACAGTGCCATCCAGGGACAGTTCTCCTGTAATCATGATATTTTTTAAATCCTCGGGCCGGATTAGTTCCATGCAGACCATAATTCCAACTGCGATGGGCAAATCAAAAGAAGGTCCTTCTTTTCTGGTATCCGCCGGTGCCAAATTTACAGTAATTCGTTTTATGGGAAAGGAAAACCCTGAATTTTTTATCGCTGTACGGACACGTTCCTTTGATTCTTTTACAGCTGAATCCGGAAGTCCCACAAGGTCGAAGGCAGGAAGTCCGCTACTGACATCCACTTCCACATCCACTTGATAACCATCTATTCCGAGCAAGGCAAAGCTTATTATTTTTGAAAGCATATTCATTCCTCATTTCTGACCTAATGCTTTTATCATAACAATATTTGCCAAAAAATTCA
Organism: uncultured Candidatus Epulonipiscium sp.; assembly: GCA_964497675.1. Taxonomy (GTDB): domain Bacteria; phylum Bacillota; class Clostridia; order Lachnospirales; family Anaerotignaceae; genus CAZCDP01. The sequence continues at coordinate 1,874 of CAZCDP010000186.1, read as the reverse complement.
ACGTTTGAAGTGAAAATCTACCTATTATATATTGAAGTTTCACTAAAATAAGTAACAATCCCTAAATAGCTATTGAATTTATAGGGAAAAGGCATTATGATAGATGGCGTAATTTAACTGACATTAAGAACCTGTAGTTTTTACTGAAAAACAGGTTTCCAAGCTAAATTTTATAAAGGTTATTTGCGGTATGCAGATTTGTTTACAAATTTACGGATGGATTTAACCGTAGAGGGGGAATGTCTGTGATGGATGAATTTTATATAATGTGGCTGTCCAGAATCGAGGGCATCGGTATTCGTAAAATCAGACATTTATTGGATTACTTTGGTGTTCCATCCAAAATCTGGACGGCTGCAAAGGAAGAACTTTTGAACGTGAAAGGGATAAGCCCCGGCAACGTGGAACGTATTATGTCTTCTCGACGAGAAGAACAGCTGGATAGCTGGATTGGGGAACTCGAAGAAAAAAATATTCGGTTCCTTTCGGTATTAAATCCGGAATATCCTCATTTGTTAAAACAAATCTATGACCCTCCGTCAGGAATTTATATCAAAGGTAATCTTCCAGATGACGATATAGATAAAGTAAGTATTGTTGGCGCTAGACGTTGTTCCCAATATGGGGCGAACGTGGCATACAAGCTTTCAAAGGATTTGGCGAAAGCGAATATCGTTGTTGTCAGCGGCATGGCAAGAGGAATCGATGCTATGGCACATAAAGGAATTTTGGATGGCGGCGGACAAACCATTGCTGTTTTAGGTTCTGGTGTGGATATTTGTTATCCAGCAGAAAACAAAGAATTGATGGAAAAGATTACAGAAAACGGCTGTGTTATTTCTGAATATCCCCCCGGTTTTGGGGCGGCACCCAAGAATTTTCCATTGCGAAACAGAATTATTAGCGGTTTGAGTAGGATGACAGTCGTTATCGAAGCGGCTAAACGAAGCGGCACACTCATCACAGCTGATCAGGCACTAGATAATGGAAGGGATGTTTTTGTGGTCCCGGGAAATATTACTAGTGCATTAAGCGAAGGTACCAATGAGCTCATCAAACAGGGCTGTCCCATTATTACAAATTTTGAGGACGTGTTATTTGAACTGGGAATTACATATAATAAAAATGAAACTAAGGATTTTGTGGAAAAAGTATCTCGGACACTGAATCCGGAAGAAAAAGCCGTATATGAACATATTGGCATGGAGCCTGTGAATGCAGAGGATATTGCAAGACAACTGGATAGGGATATTCAGGATATCCAGTACTCTCTTTCTCTGTTGGAGCTTTCTGGGCATATTAGAAAGCTTCCGTTGGCGGGCTATATTAGAGAATTTTAATTTGAGGTGGACTATGACAAAACAAGGAACGACGAAACCAAAAACAACAAAAGGAGCTAAAAAACATCTTGTCATTGTGGAGTCTCCGGCGAAGGCGAAAACAATCAAGAAGTTTCTGGGCAATTCGTATAAAATTGAAGCATCTATGGGTCATGTTAGAGACTTGCCAAAAAGTCAGTTGGGCATTGATTTGGAAAATGATTATGAACCCAAATATATTACCATACGTGGGAAAGGTGAACTTTTGAGCAAGCTGCGCAAGGAAGCCAAAACGGCAGACAAAGTATATCTCGCAACTGACCCTGACCGTGAAGGAGAGGCGATAAGCTGGCACCTTCTGTATGCTTTGAAGTTGGAAGATAAACCTGTCAGCAGAATTACATTCAATGAAATCACCAAAAATGCTGTGAAAAAATCTATTTCTGAAGCTAGAAATATCGACATGGATTTGGTGGATGCACAACAGGCAAGACGTGTTCTGGATCGTATAGTAGGTTATACCATCAGCAGTCTTTTATGGCAGAAAGTAAAAAA
>CAZCDP010000185.1:0-2916 GCA_964497675.1 uncultured Candidatus Epulonipiscium sp. | reverse complement strand
CCGCAGAAAGCTGTTTCGTGATGATGTTTCCAACCTTTCCATCGCCTACGACTACTACTCTCATGAAAATGCCCTCCTAAATGATTTGATTGCTTTTTAACAATTTTATTATTATATCATGGTTTTTTAAAAACGCCCATATTATCTTTATACAATCTTTATAGGTTTTATTGTTATTTCCGCTGTTTATCAAAGCAGTATCAACATATAAATAGGGGTATCCTTCCAAATGGTTTGAAAAATATAGGTTTTGGTATCACGGAAAGGGGTAAAGATAACAGAAATTTATCATTCTACCATGCTTACGGAAGCTTATTTTAGGAATAAATTGTTGCATAAGAATACCATTATTATAGTAGACCAAGGTATAAAAAAAGCCCGAAAATTCAGGCTTTTTGTTTTGGAATCCATGGGGATGATTTCACTAAGTTACTTGGTTTTATGTATTGGAATTTATTTAGATGGAAGTTGTCCTTTTAATTTGATATAAGTTTTGATTATTTCCACAGCATTATCAATATCGATTTTAGAGCTGCTCAGAACCAGTTCATAGTTTTCGGCTTTTCCCCATTTTTTATTGGTGAAATAGCTGTAATAACTAGCACGTTTTTTATCGGTTTTCAGTACTACATTTTCAGCATTTTTTTCTTCCAGACCATAGGTATGAATTGCTCTTTTGACACGGTCATCTAAGTTGGCGTGGATGAAAATATTAGTGCAGTTTGGATAATCCTGCAAAATAAAATCGGCACATCTGCCTATGATGACACAAGAATTTTCTTCTGCCAAATCTTTGATGATTTTAGACTGTACCAGAAAAATTCGTTCATTTAAAGGCAGACCATAGATTTCGGAAGAGGGTGTAAAAGTAGAAAGGGAAAGTAAAATGTTACCTACGGATGCAGTTTCTGAATCCTTGAAATAATCTTTGGAAAGTCCAGTTTTTTCTGCGGCAAGGGTAATCAGTTCGTTATCATAAAAAGGAATACCCAGCTCTTCTGCCAGTTTTTTACCAATAATCCTTCCGCCGCTGCCATATTGTCTGCTAATGGTAATTACTGTGTTTTGGAACATATTGCCATCTCCCCTCAAAAATAAATATATTTTCTATTATTTTTATTATACAGTTTATTTATAAAAAACGCAATCAATTACATAGGAACTGGGCTGTCCTTATTTTTGGTGCCCAAAGATGTCGTACGAGCTGCAAAAACAGAAGGATATGGGGTGTTACATAGGAAAACATAATGTTTTTTGCCACATTATATTTACATTTTACATAAAAATGATATGATGAATAAGACGAATAAATTTATTTGTAAGGAGATTATTTATGGGAGAATCAATGAAAGGCTTAAAAAGAAGCCATATGTGTTGTACAGTAAATGAAGCTTTGATCGGAGAACAGGTCACCGTCATGGGATGGGTTCAGCGACGCCGTGATTTAGGTAAGCTAATTTTTATTGCCTTACGGGATAAAACAGGTCTTGTTCAGGTTGTTGTCGATGGCAATACGGCAAGCAGCGAAATTTTCAATAAGGCAGAAGCTATCCGAAGCGAATTTGTATTAGCAGTAAAAGGACGGGTGGAAGCCAGAACAGAAGAAAATATCAATAAAAATATGGAAACGGGCAAAGTTGAGATTATTGCTGATGAACTTCGAATCTTATCTGAATCCGAAACACCACCATTTCAGATTGAGGATAATATTACTGTAAAAGATGATTTGCGTCTGAAATACAGATATTTGGATTTAAGACGCCCAAGTCAGTTCAAAAATATCCTTTTGCGTCACAAAGTAGCCCAGACCATGAGAACCTTTTTGAGCAATGAAAACTTTTTGGAAATCGAAACACCTATGCTGACAAAGAGTACGCCGGAGGGTGCAAGAGATTACCTTGTTCCAAGCCGTGTGCATCCTGGCAACTTTTACGCACTGCCCCAATCACCACAGCTTTTTAAACAGATACTTATGGTTTCCGGTATGGACAGATATTATCAGATTGTTAAATGTTTCCGTGATGAGGATTTAAGAGCGGACCGTCAGCCGGAATTTACCCAGGTGGATATGGAGCTTTCTTTCGTGGATGTTGAAGAAATTATGGATGTCAACGAAAGAATGATGCAGAAGGTTTTCAAAGAAATTATGGATGTGGATATTCAGATTCCATTGCCACGGATGACTTATAAAGAGGCTATGGAACGCTTTGGTTCGGACAAGCCTGATCTTCGTTTTGGTATGGAATTGGTGAATATTTCTGATGTGGTTAGTGGAACTGATTTCGTTGTATTTAAAGGGGCATTGGAAAATGGAGGAAGCGTTCGTGCCATCAATGCCAACGGATGCGGACATTTCCCTAGAAAACAGATTGACTCTTTAATAGAGTTTGTAAAGACGTATCGTGCGAAAGGCTTGGCTTGGATTGTTGTCAATGACGACGGTAGTATCAAATCTCAGATTGCGAAGTTCTTTACAACGGAAAAGATGCAGGAAATTGTGGACAAGATGAACGGTAAGCCGGGAGATTTGATTTTGATTTGTGCCGATAAGGACAAAGTTGTATTTGATGCTTTGGGTGCTCTTCGTCTGGAATTGTCAAGACGTCTGGAACTGACCAGACCTGACGATTTTAATTTCCTTTGGATTACAGAATTTCCTATGCTGGAGTGGGATGAGGAAGAAAATAGATTTGTTGCAGTCCATCATCCATTCACAGCACCTATGGACGAGGATATTGATCTGATTGAAACGAACCCGGGGGCAGTCCGTGCTAAGGCTTATGATATTGTGTTGAATGGTTATGAGCTTGGCGGGGGTAGCATCCGTATCCATAGAAGAGATGTGCAGCAGAAAATGTTTGAGCTTTTGGGCTTTACACCGGAAGATGCGCAGGAACGCTTTGGTTTTCTGTTGGA
>CAZCDP010000184.1:0-2921 GCA_964497675.1 uncultured Candidatus Epulonipiscium sp. | reverse complement strand
TTGCTGTTTTCCCATATTGAAATAATTCTCTGATAGGGCGTAGCTCCATGCTCAAATAATCATATCCGAATATGGTTTTCGCTCCCGTCTGAAAGTCTGCAGACTCCACCATCATCATGCCCGAAGGCCCCCAGTCCAAAGCCAACGCCAGACAAACCGTGCCTCTCTCGCCCAGTCCGCCCAAAGCTCTGGGCTGTGACACAAAATTAATATAGGCTCCCGGTAAAACCTTGTTTTGTACTATAAAAGTACCGCCTCCTAATGCCATTTCTTATCACTCCTTTTCCCCAATTTTCTTCTCCAAATATGCCTTAATTTCCCGCTTTGCCTCCTCTAGGGTGTACCGCCTCTCCTCTTTCAAAACAGCTTGTGCCACATCTCGAAGAGGACGAAATGTCTTGCTTTCCAAAAGCTGCTGTTTCTCAAAGCCTTCCTTCTTTTCCAAAACCAATCACTCTCTTTCCGTTGTACTCCAATGTTCCCATTGGTTCAAAATCCTGTTTTAAAACCACATGGCTATAATATGTTACATAAAAATACACGCAGCCCTCTCTCATTTCCTGCTTCATGGCCGATGCGGCAAAACTGGTTTCTCCCGTACCGATGATTGCCAAAACCTCATAAAGCCTGTTCCCGACTTCTGCCGCTTTTTCCAATTCATCCGCCCCATCTTTGGGAAAATATCTGATGATGAAAGAAACCCTCTGTTCTCTCCGATTCCCCATCAAAGGCTTCATCTCCCCTTGTTTGACTTCCACTGTAAAACAAGGACGCTTTTCCTTCTGTGCCACTTTCTCACCGTATACAGTCATAGCAAATGATTTTTCTAGGGCAGAGATGACGTTTTCTTTCATGATTTGCATCAATGCTTTTGCCATATTCTCCTCCTTATACCAATATATCGCTGACCAGTCGGGTTTCCTTGTGGCTGTCATATGCCACCCCTTCTCCAGCCGCCCGAAACTGCAATTTCTTTCCATTTTGGGTCGTTACAATGACCTTGCTTCCTGCCAAAATTTCATCCTCTGTACGATATAGCAGTAACGGTTCAAATTCCTGCTTTGACAGCAATCCGCTCCCCGTCTGGCAGGCTTTTGCCGCATAGGAAATACGGCAGGGCAGATTCTCTGCCCCTTGTTTTTCTATAACCCTCGTTTCTCCCCAATCCGTCTTTTCCTCCTGAAATACAATAACACTGCATCTGTCGCAAAATAGTAATTCTACGGCCCTTTTCGCAGATTTTTTTCCTTCTTCCAGCCCCTTTAGCAAGTAATCCCCCCTACCATTTTTTCAGTTTCCTTCTTTTTCCCAACTCATTTTCCGAAAACGATTCAGTTCGGCAGAAAAGCTCTCGAGAATTTTGTTTTTATCTGTTTCCTGTAAATTTTTTTCATCCTGAAAACTCACAGAAACCTGTCCTTCCCGAATACTTTTCACTGCCCCGCTGCTGCCATCTTCTGTTTTTCCATATCCTTCTCCGTCATAAAGCCGTAAGCCGATGCAGATACAGACGCCCAAAAGTTCTTGGGGGATTTCCTTGATTTTGCAGTAACCCTTTACCATTTCCGTACTTCGTCTTGCCGCAAATTCCAGTGCCTTATCCTCACCTGTTATGGCTCTGAGTTCCTTCATTTCACTAAGCACCATTTCCGCTGTCATCCTCGTTCACCCGCTTTTTTCTTATCATTCGCCTTCTACATTTACCCAAATTCCATCCATGGCATTATCAGGAATCCATAAATCATGATATTTTCTGTAATCAATTTTCCACGCATTAGCCTTTTGGTTTGTCAATGGATCAAAAATTCTGGTCACATCCGTTTTGGAAACAGCAATGGGAGCATGGCGTACCGCAATAATCCAGTTGATGTTTTTAGCTCCGGTTGATGCCACAAATCCTCCGTCTGTTTTCCCCGGTGTCACACCATCATAAAAATCAAAGGCCGTTTTTAATCTTGCAGAAGGCACACGGATGATAGGACTTCCGTCGATACTGCGTACCTTTAAAACAGCCTCCCCCTGCCGAAACTCTCCGCTTTCTATGATGTTACTTCCACCCTTCGCCAAATCCAGCATATTGGCAATTTTAGCAGACATAGTCACCACAATTTCCCCGCTGTCCCCAACAATATCCTTTACATTGGTAATTTCCTCCATAAGTTTTGTAAAAATAGTTGCCTCCACAGCCTTATAGGAAGATGTTTTCTTCGCCGTTGTTGCCAAAGCAGCAAGCTTGCTGTAACGATAAGCATCAATTTCAGGGATTACCCTTGTTCTTTGAAATTCACCCATAACATTGCCCGCTACTGCCGCAAAATTGGTTTCATCCACATCGATGGCATCCAACTGGAAAGTTCTGCCCCTGTCCTGAGATAAGCTTCGTGTTTCATAGGTCAAGGTAACAGCACCCTGGACAAAGCCTGTATCCCTATCATAATTCCCTAATCCGCTCAAAGCGATTTTCGGAATCTTCACTTCGTTTCCACCGCTGTACTGCACCTGCCCTGCATTCGCTTCCATCCATCCGCTGGTAGCACCCTCCACCAACTGACAATCCAAAGCATCCATAAAAATTTTTGCATATTCCATTGTATTAATCGCCATTTGTCATTCCTCCTTTTATCTTCTCATCAAAGCATCTTTAAATTTTTTTGCCATTTCATTTTTTTCGACTTTTTTAGTATAGACCGCTGTGCCGGTACCCTTTGTTTTTTTCTCCTCTTTCTCAAACAAATAGGGTGCTTCTTCCTTGACCTTTTCTAAATCCAGCCCCTCCAAACTTCCGTCCTCATTCAGGCTGACTTCCTCCAAATCAATCAACGCCAAAATAGCCTTTTCATTTTTCCCTCGGGCTTCCTTGATGGCATTCTTCATAGCAAACGCCTTCATCTTCTCCCCATACTCCCCTGTCAGTTTATTTT
>CAZCDP010000183.1:2640-2964 GCA_964497675.1 uncultured Candidatus Epulonipiscium sp. | reverse complement strand
AAGTAAGAGGGCTCCGTTACCTTCTGTTAGCCGCACAAGGGTTTCATAAATAGCTGAGTCACCATGGGGATTCAGCTTCATAGTCTGACCGACTACGTTGGAAGACTTTGTTCTATCGCCATTTAAAAGATTCATTTTATACATTGTATAGAGCAGTTTCCGATGAGAGGGCTTGAACCCGTCAATTTCTGGAATCGCTCTGGAAACGATTACGCTCATAGCGTAGGGCATATAATTCAGTTCCAAGGTATCAGTAATTTTCTGCTCTTGTATATAATTAATTTTTGGTGGAGATTAAAAATATATTTGTGGATTCAAAAACGA
>CAZCDP010000183.1:0-2630 GCA_964497675.1 uncultured Candidatus Epulonipiscium sp. | reverse complement strand
TTTTTTTTCTTTGCCATTTTTTTCACCTGCATTTTTTCTAGCTGATATCGCTGAAATCAAGATATTTATAACCTTCTTCTTCAATAAATGCTTTTCGTCCTTTTAAATTTTCGCCTAAAAGCAATTCGAACTTTTCCTGCGTTTTTGTTATATCATCGGGGGTTACTAAAATTAGACGTCGTGTTGCCGGATTCATTGTGGTTGCCCACATCATTTCAGGCTGGTTTTCACCAAGACCTTTGGAACGGTTGATTTTGCATTTCCCGTTCAATTTTGAAACAATAGTATTTTTCTCTGTATCAGAATAAGCAAAGTGTGTATTTTTTCCAGCTGTAATCTCATAAAGAGGGGACTCTGCAATAAATACTTTCCGTTCTGTAATCAGAGTGGGAACAAGACGGTATAGCATGGTCAGTAGCAGAGTACGAATCTGAAAGCCGTCAATATCGGCATCGGTACAAAGGATGATTTTATTCCACCGAAGCTGCTCCAATTCAAAGGAATTGATACCGGAATTGTGTTTTGATTTGATTTCTACGCCACAGCCCAATACTTTCAGAAGGTCTGTAATGATATCATTGTTGAAAATTTTGTTATAATCCGCTTTCAGACAGTTCAAAATTTTACCGCGGATAGGGATGATAGCTTGAAATTCAGCATCCCGCCCTAATTTACAAGCACCTAAAGCAGAGTCACCTTCTACAATATAGATTTCACGACGGGAAATGTCTTTGGTACGGCAGTTAACAAACTTTTCCACTCGGTTGTTCATGTCTAGGTTTCCTGTTAGCTTTTTGCGGATATTGACTCTTGTTTTTTCCGCCGTTTCACGACTTCGTTTATTGGCTAAAATTTGTGCCGCGATTTTATCTGCCTCTATCTTGTTTTCAATAAAATAAATCTCCAGCTGTTGTCGGAAGTACTCTGTCATAGCATCCTGTATAAATCTGTTTGTGATGGATTTTTTGGTTTGATTTTCGTAGCTGGTGATAGTTGAGAAGGAGTTTATTACAAGGATTAGGCTGTCCTCAACATCGGTGAAGGTGATTTTTTTTTCATCTTTTTTATACAAATTGCTGGTTTTTATATATTTATCAATAGCGGAAACAAAGGCAATTTTTACAGCCTTATCCGGGGAACCGCCGTATTCCAAAAAACTGGAATTATGATAGTATTGCAACAGATTTACTTCATTGTTGAAACAAAAGGAAGCCTCAAATTTTAATTTGTATTCTGGCTTATCCGCACGGTCGCGTCCTTTTGCTTCGTGCTGGAAATATTGGATGCTGGTAAAGCTCTTACCGCCGTCTAGCTCTGCCAGATAATCGAGGATACCATTTTCATAAACAAAAGTATAATGCTGATCGCTTTCCTCATCATACAGGAAAAAGGTCAGCCCAGCATTAACGATAGCTTGTTTTTTCAACACATCTTGAAAATAGGATAGAGGAACGTTGATTTCAGCGAAAACATCTCTGTCCGGCCGCCAGGTAATGGTCGTTCCCGTAGTTTTTAGAGAAGTTTCCTGTTTTTTTAGACCCCCAATATTTTCGCCTTTTTCAAAATGCAGTTCATAGCGAAAGCCGTCACGATAGATTACAGCATCCATATATTCCGAAGAATATTGGGTGGCACAGGAGCCAAGGCCATTAAGTCCCAGACTGAATTCATAGTTTTCACCGGAATTGTTCTGATATTTTCCGCCCGCATAAAGCTCACAGAAAACCAACTCCCAGTTGTACCGCTCCTCCTTGGGATTGTAGTCCACTGGAATACCACGTCCGTAGTCTTTTACTTGTATGGAGTGATCTTTATAACGGATGACTTCTATTTTTTTTCCGTGTCCTTCACGAGCTTCATCAATGGAGTTGGAAAGTATCTCGAAAACAGAATGTTGACAGCCATCTAAGCCGTCGGAGCCAAAAATAACACTGGGGCGAAGACGGACACGGTCTGCTCCTTTTAAGGAAGTGATGCTTTCATTATTATAAGTAGAATGATTTTGTTGCTTTGTCATAAAAACACCTGCTCTTTTTCTTTTGCGTTAGGTCATAAGTACAGACCTTTATAAAACATCTCACTAATAACAGTACAGGACTTCGGAAACGGTGTCAAGCAAAAAACATTGAATCAGTTTTCTCTATTAGCAAAAAATTAAAACTTATTGCATTTTTCCCTCGTTGTTGCTATAATGTATTCTGTTAAGATGGAGAGGTATTTGAGTGGTTTTGATGATGGTTTTGAAATTGCCTTAGTTTGGGTGCCACTCATCTTCATAAAGCCTTGCATTTAGGGGTTCTATGTGCTTTTTTCTTGAATTTAGGGCGTTTCTACGCTTATTTTGTTTTTTGTAAGTATGGCGTATAAAATAATATAAAGGCGGAGCGAAGTGGTCATAACGGGGCACACTCGAAATCCACTCGGTCAGTTGCTTTGGAAATGCGGAAAACCCTTGAGTTTATGCGGGTTTACGAGGTTTTGAAAATTTAGCTTTTTACCGATTTCTACGGTTTTTCTACACTTTGCCTTGACTTCTACAAAAGGCTGTGTGTATTAAAATAAAATATGGAGAGATGTCCGAGTGGTTGAAGGTGGCAGTCTCGAAAACTGCTGCACCTCACGGTGCCGGG
>CAZCDP010000182.1:0-2983 GCA_964497675.1 uncultured Candidatus Epulonipiscium sp. | reverse complement strand
CCCGCAGAATATAAACCCGACTGTCGCCTACATAAGCCACAAAAAGCTTGTTTTCCTGTACCGTTGCCACTATAAAAGTAGTTCCCATCTCAGCAAATTCTTCCGATTCTCTGGATTTCTGGTAGACTACCCTGTTGCTCGCAGAAACACCTTCCACCAAAAAATCCAAAATTTCCGTCTTTTTCTTCTTCCTCTCCGGCTGCTTTTTTACATATTCCAAAAAGGCATTGATGGCGGTGTCGCTGGCAATCTCCCCCCCATTGTAGCCACCCATCCCATCTGCTACAATAAAAAGATTTTTTATGGGAAAACTTTCATCAGAAATATATATGGCATCTTCATTTTTTGTCCTGCACATACCAATTACACTTTTGCCGATTACTCTCACTACAAACACCTCCTAAAAAGGCTATTCCAACGCCATCCAGAAGGATAGCCTTCAGAACTTATACTGTACCTAAAACCCAGCCATGTCAAAAGCCCCCGCCTGCTTTGAATCCTATCCATTCCTAACATTTTAACTTTCTATCGTATCCTCTTGTTTTTTCAAATAACCCCTTCGCAGCTGTCCGCAGGCAGCGTCAATGTCACTACCCAGCTTTCTTCTAACTGTGGTTTCGATCCCCTTTTCATTAAGCAGTGCTGCAAAGCGTTCTACTCTCTCATTAGTGCTTTTTGTATAATTTCTTTCCTTTACATCATTAATGGGAATCAAGTTTACATGACAAAGCATACGATGCAGACGACCTGCTAGTTCTATAGCACAGCTGTCACTATCATTAACACCATGAATCATGGCATATTCAAAGGTAATTCTCCGCTTTGTGTGGTCGGCATAATGTTTACAAGCTCCTAAAAGCCGATCCATGGGATTTTTTCGGGATATAGGCATAATTTTATTTCTGATTTCATCATTGGGTGCATGGAGAGAAACCGCCAGAGTGATTTGCAAATCCTCTTGTTCAAGCTCGGTGATTTTCTCAATCAGCCCACAAGTGGACAGTGTAATATGACGCTGCCCCAGATTCAATCCATGGGGATCATTGACTAGTTTTATAAATTTCAAAACATTATCGTAATTATCCAGCGGTTCACCGCTGCCCATAAGCACTACGCCGGAAATTCGTTCTCCTGTGTCTTTTTGTATCTCATAAATTTGAGAAAGCATCTCTCCTGCCGTCAAATTGCGCTCCACGCCCTCCAGTGTCGAGGCACAAAAAGTACATCCCATACGACAGCCTGCCTGTGTAGAGATACAGGCTGTATTGCCATAGCCGTATCGCATCAGCACGCTTTCTATCACAGAACCGTTTTCCAAGGCAAAGAGATATTTCATGGTACCATCTGTCTGAGAAACCAGCTTTTGCACCTGTTGTGCTTTGCCAATTTTGGTCTTTTCCTTTAACTTTTCCCGTAAGCCCTTGGAAAGGTTCGTCATGGACTCAAAATCATCCACTCTTTTATCATGAAGCCATTCAAAAATCTGCTTTGCACGAAAAGAAGGTTCCCCCATTTCTCCCAAAAGCAGTTTCAGTTCTTCCAGCGTCATAGACTTAATATCAGGCTTTGCCATCGTTTTGTTGCTCCTCTCTTTTCATACGGGCAATGAAAAACCCGTCTGTACCATGGATATGGGGAAAAAGTTGGATGTATCCTTTTTCAGCCGTATCACTTTCCATGCCCTTTGGCAAATAGGATGTCATATCTTCCAGTTGATATTCCTTATGTTTTGCCAGAAACCATTGAATATTATTCAAATTTTCTTTTTTGCAAATGGTACAGGTGCTGTAAACCAGAACACCGCCCTTTTTAACATAAGCTGCCGCCTGCTCCAGTATTTCTCTTTGGAGTACCACCAGCCCGTCAATGTCATTTCCATTCTTTCGCAGACAAATATCAGGCTTTTTCCGAATCAGCCCCAGCCCGGAACAAGGAGCATCTACCAAAACACGGTCAAAGGCTTCCACGCTGTCACAATCTTTTTTTGAAGCATCTTTCCGTTCTACCTTTATAATAGAAATACCCAGCCGTTCTGCCCCTTCTTCTATAAGCGTTTGTTTATGTTCATAAATATCACGGGATACCACTTCTCCTAAGTTTTCCATTTTTTCCGCCACAAGAAAACTTTTCCCCCCGGGAGCCGCACAAACATCAAGAATCCGTTCCCCCGGCTTTGGTGCCAGTACTTCAACTGCTGTCATAGAGCTTTCGTCCTGTACATGAAAATGACCTTCAAGGAAGGATTCCAATACACCCATATCTGCCGTTTGGGAAAGATGAAGGGCGTTTTTAATATATTTCCCATCCTTCACAGAAACCCCTTGTTTTTCAAGTTCCTTTTTTAATGTTTCTTTTTCTGTTTTTAATGTATTACAGCAAACAGTTACATCCGGCGGCTCATTATTCTTTTCGCACAATGCTTTTACAAAATCATAGCTGTAGGCATGAAGCCACATATGAATCAACCATTTAGGATGGGAATACTTGACGGACAAATAATCCACAGGAGCCACTTTTTCATCAGGAAACGAAATCTCATCCTTTTTCCGCAATACGTTTCGCAAAACACCGTTGACAAAGCCTGTCAACTTCCCAAAACCCTTTTCCTTCACCAGTTCCACCGCTTCATTACAGGCAGCGGAATCCGGCACCTTCATAAAACATATCTGATACACCGCAGAACGAAGTACCGCCAAAATCCAAGGCTTCATTTTTTCCGTTTTTACCGTAGATATTTCATTTAATATAAAATCTATATAATAAAGATTCCGCAGAGTACCGTTGACGATTTCCGTCACAAAGGCTCTATCCTTGGGGGGCATAGCGCCGTTTTGCCGCAACAGCCGTTTTAAAACCATATTATTATAAGCATCTTCTCTCATGATTTCCATAAGAGCCTCCGCCGCTATTTCTCTTGGGTTAATCTGTATCATCGCTTCGCCTTTCCCGTCTGTTTTAAAAAACATATTTTCTTCTCTAAAAT
>CAZCDP010000181.1:0-3070 GCA_964497675.1 uncultured Candidatus Epulonipiscium sp. | reverse complement strand
TAATATTTCTGTAGGCTTCTCCGATGGAGTTTGTTCCCGTAGCACAAGCTGTTACCACCGATTCGCAAACGCCTTTAGCACCAAATTTCAAAGCAATATTGCTAGACGCCATATTTCCGATGGACATTGGGATAAACAAAGGAGAAACTTTACCAGGTCCTTTTTCATTCATTCTGATAATCTGTTCTTCAATGGTCCAAAGGCCACCGATTCCAGAGCCGACGATAACACCAAAACGTTCCGGATCGTACTCTCCTTCTTTTAATCCACTCATTTCAAAGGCCTGTGTCGAGGCCGCTACACCATAAATGGAAAACATATCATTGCGTTTTGTTTCTTTTTTTGCTACATATTTCTCAGGGTCAAAATTTTTAATTTCCGCTGCGATTTTTACTTTAAAATTCGTTGTATCGAATTTTTTAATGTAGTCAATGCCACAGACACCCTTTTTTAAGCTGTCCCAAAAGCTGTCTACATCATTTCCTACAGGCGTAACTGCACCCATACCTGTTATCACGCATCTTTTCTCCATTTTGTATCCTCCTTAGTACATTACCATGCCACCGTCCACATTAAGAACCTGACCGGTAATATATCGGTTTTTCGCTAAAAATACTGCTGCTTCTGCCACATCCTCGGGTTGACCGAATTTTTTAAGAGGGATAACCTCCATCATTTGCTTTTTAATGTCTTCCTTTAAGCCTGCTGTCATATCCGTTTCAATAAATCCCGGTGCAATGGCATTGCAGGTAATTCCCCTTGTACCCAATTCTCTTGCTGTTGTCTTGGATAGCCCAATCACACCTGCTTTGGAAGCCGCATAATTTGCTTGCCCCATATTTCCCATAAGACCTACAACGGAAGCCATATTGATAATGGCACCGGCTCTTTGTTTCATCATAATGCCGGAAGCATGGCGAATCATGTTGAAGGTGCCTTTCAGATTTGTTTTAATTACATTGTCAAAATCTTCCTCGGACATCCGCATCAAAAGCATATCTCTCGTAATGCCTGCATTGTTGACCAATACATCCAGACTGCCAAAATGCTCTTTTGTTTCCATCACGATTCGTTTTGCCGTTTCAAAATCAGAAATATCCCCTTGTAAGGGAAGGCATACCACGCCGAAACTTTCGATTTCTTGTATCAGGTCTTCTGCTACCTTACTTCTATAATTTAAGGCAATATTGCAGCCCTCTTTGGCAAAACGCAGTGCAATAGCCCTGCCGATGCCCTTAGCACCTCCTGTTACCAGCACTGTTTTATTTGTAAGCATTCACAGCCCTCCTTATCCTTTCAGTTTTTCCAATGCCTTCTCTAAGGTTTTGATATTTTCTACGTTTAAAATAGTAACACCCTTAAGGGTTCGTTTCACAAAACCGCCAAGAACCTTACCCGGACCGATTTCAACGAAGGTGTCCACACCCTTCTCTGCCAGTGTCTGAATTGTTTCTTCCCATTTTACAGGACTCATAACCTGTTTTATCAAAAGAGGTGCAATGTCCTCTGTATTTTCCACTTCTTTGCCTGTTACATTGGTAATAATAGGTATTTCCATCCTTTTCAATGTTAGTTTTTCCAGTTCTGCCGCCAACCGTTCTGCCGCCGGTTTCAAAAGGGCTGTATGAAAAGGGCCGCTGACTTTGAGCTTTGCTACTAATTTTGCACCCTTTGCTTTAGAAGCTTCCGCCGCTTTTTCTGCCGCTTCTGTCTCCCCTGCAATCACTATCTGCCCCGGTGCATTATAATTGGCAGGTACAACAAAGCCATAAGCAGAACATTCTCTACAAATTGCTTCTACTGTTTCTCTGTCCAGACCCATAACGGCATACATACTGCCCTGCCCTTCGGGCACAGCTTCCGTCATAAATCTTCCTCTTTTTTGCACCAAACGGACGGCATCCTCCATGGAAAAAACGCCGCTTGCCGTATAGGCTGTATATTCTCCTAGGCTAAGTCCTGCCAAATAATCCGCCTTGATACCTTGCTCCTCTAAGCAAGCCAATGCCGCCATACTGACTGTCAGAATAGCCGGCTGTGTAAATTCTGTTTGGTTTAATTCTTTTTCTTTTTCAAAACATATGCGGCTGAGGGAGAAGCCAAGGGCTTCGTCCGCCCGTTCCAACACATTGCGGGCACATTCAAAATGATCGTGTAATTCTTTACCCATTCCCACATACTGGGCACCCTGTCCGCTGAACAAAAAAGCTATTTTCATGATTCTCTCCTTTTACCGCCGATCCACGGCGGGAGCCAAAGGCTCCCGAAGGACGGACTCATTCCTTATCGAATCAGATTTTCGGCGTTCTTCATTATTGTGATATATTCATTGTATAGTTCTTCAATCATTTCTTTTGCCGTTTGTTCTTTCTGTACCAAACCGGCAATCTGTCCGGACATCACCGAACCATTTTCTATATCTCCCAAAACCACTGCTCTACGCAATGCACCTCTTCCCAAGGCTTCTAGTTCCTCCGAAGATGCCTTTTGGCTCTCCAAGGCTTCATAGGCATGGGTCATCTTGTTTCGAATGACACGTACAGGGTGTCCTGTTGACAAGCCTGTGGTTGTCGTGTCGATGTCTTTTGCCCGTAATATTCTTTGTTTGTAATTTTCGTGTACATTACATTCCTTGGCAACCAAGAAACGTGTTCCCAGCTGAAAACCAGAAGCACCAAGCATTGTTGCTGCCGCCATTCCTCTGCCGTCGGCAATACCCCCTGCAGCAATCACAGGAATATTCACAGCATCCACAACCTGCGGAACCAAAGCCATTGTCGTTGTTTTTCCTACATGACCGCCAGACTCCATTCCTTCCGCCACAACAGCATCCACACCACTTTTAGCAAAGCGTTTTGCTATGGCAACAGAGGGAACCACAGGAATAACCTTTGCACCCATTTCCTGAAAGGCCTTCAGATGGGTAATGGTACTTCCTGCGCCTGTAGTCACAACCGGAACTTTCTCTTCACAAATAACCTTGGCGATTTCATCAGCATAAGCTGATAAAAGCATAATATTAACTGCATAAGGGCGGTCTGTCAGTTCCTTGACCTGCCGAATGGCTTTC
>CAZCDP010000180.1:2487-3117 GCA_964497675.1 uncultured Candidatus Epulonipiscium sp. | reverse complement strand
CATCTGTCAGGGTAACATAGCTGTCGCAGACTACATAGAAGCCCTTTGGATCGCTTTCGATGAAGTCGAAAAGGGGTTCGTAACGTGTATTTTCCAAATCAGTACCCTTCATGGTTTCTATGATTTCATAATTTCCTTCGCCAAGAACGGTATCCAGTAAAGCAACTGCCATGATAGCGATGTAGCCATCATATTTTACTCTGGCATATTCTTCTTTTGGATTTACCACCAAAGCTACGTTTGAGGGGAGTGTCCAAGGTGTTGTGGTCCAGGCAAGGATGTATTCATTCTCTTTGCCTTCTACTTTGAATTTTGCAAAAATGGAAGTTTCTTTTACAGTTTTATAGCCCTGTGCGACTTCGTGGCTGGAAAGAGCCGTACCACAGCGGGGGCAGTAAGGCACGATTTTGTGGCCTTTGTAGAGAAGACCTTTGTCCCAAATTTGCTTCAACGCCCACCATACGGATTCGATATAGTCATTATGATAGGTAACATAGGGGTGGTCCATGTCAGCCCAGAAGCCAACACGGTCGCTCATTTCACGCCACTCGGATTCATATTTCCAAACGCTTTCCTTGCATTTCCCGATAAATGGTTCTACACCGTAATCCTCAATCTGTGGTTTACCGC
>CAZCDP010000180.1:0-2477 GCA_964497675.1 uncultured Candidatus Epulonipiscium sp. | reverse complement strand
ATGCCCAGCATTTTTTCTACTTCCAGTTCAACGGGAAGTCCGTGGGTGTCCCAGCCTGCTTTACGAAGAACCTTGTAGCCCTTCATTGTTTTGTAACGGGGGATTAAGTCTTTTACGGCTCTTGTGATGATATGGCCGATATGAGGCTTGCCATTGGCAGTAGGGGGGCCGTCGTAAAAGGTAAATACGGGGCAGCCTTCTCTGGCTTGGATACTTTTTTCAAAGATGTTGTGTTCTTTCCAAAATTTCTGTACTTCCTGTTCTCTTTCTACAAAATTAAGATTTGTGGATACTTTTTCGTACATTTCAATTCCTCCTTGCGAGTATTTTATAGGTTCAATGCGTATTCTTTGCAATAAAAAAGCTCCTTCATTCCTACTACAGGACGAAAGAGTTCGCGGTACCACCTGATTTGACATTAAAAATGCCCTCTCAACGTATAACTATCATTATACTTTTCCTTAACGCGGGCAACGTCAGAATCTACTAAACCTTGGGGTTGTTTGATTTGCCACTCCGGAGCGATATTCGGATATTTTTTACCGGCATCGGGTTTTCACCATCCCCGACTCTCTGCACCCTTCAAAAAAATCCTACTGTCCCCTTCACAGTGTTTGAATTATGAAAGTTTCTAATATTGTTGTATTATACAATGGCTCATTCTGTTTGTAAAGAACTTTTTAAAATCATTTGATTTTGGGGAAAGAGTTGTGTATAATGGGTTTGTCAAATATTGTGAAACGGCTGGCTGTCTACAGCTGTATATACGTTGAAAATAGGAAAAAGGAGCGTTACCCATGAATAGTAATGACTTGACTTTGCTGACGGACTTGTATGAGCTGACCATGATGCAGGGCTACCACATGACAGGTGTGGCGAACAAAACGGTAGTGTTTGACTTGTTTTATAGAAAAAATCCCTGCGACAACGGCTATGCCATTGCAGCAGGTCTGGAGCAGGCCATTGAATACATCCAGAATCTAAATTTTTCAAAAGAAGATATTGTATATTTAAAAAGCCTGCACATTTTTTCCGAAGAATTTATTGCGTATTTGGAAAAATTCCGTTTTTCCGGGGAGATTTATGCAATTCCGGAAGGTACCGTTGTATTTCCGCAGGAGCCTTTGATGCGTATTAAAGCGCCCATTATGGAGGCACAGCTTGTAGAAACTGCACTTTTAAATATTATCAACCACCAGAGCTTGATTGCCACAAAAGCGGCTAGAGTTGTTTGGGCAGCACAGGGAGATCCCATTATGGAATTTGGTCTGCGCCGTGCACAGGGCCCCGATGCGGGAACGCTGGGTGCAAGAGCGGCTGTTATCGGTGGTTGCTGTGGGACAAGCAATGTATTGACAGGAAAGCTCTTTGATGTCCCTGTAAAAGGCACCCATGCCCATAGTTGGGTTATGAGTTTTCCCGATGAATTGACAGCATTCCGTGAATATGCCAGATTGTTCCCCAATGCCTGTACCTTATTGGTGGATACCTACAATACACTGGAATCCGGTGTACCTAACGCCATTACCATATTCCGCGAGATGAGAGCCGCAGGAATCCCTCTGAAAAATTATGGGATTCGTTTAGACAGCGGTGACCTTGCTTATCTTTCCAAGCAGGCAAAGAAAATGTTGGAGGATGCAGGATTCCCAGATGCAGTGATCAGTGCATCCAGTGATTTGGACGAAAACCTCATTGCCAGCCTCAAATTGCAGGGTGCAAAAATCGGCCTTTGGGGTGTTGGAACAAAGCTGATTACCTCTGACGACTGTCCTGCTTTCGGCGGCGTCTATAAATTGGCGGCAGAAAGCGACGACAAGGGAGGGTTTATCCCGAAAATCAAGCTTTCCAACAATACAGAAAAAGTCACCAATCCCGGTGTGAAAAAAGTAGTGCGTATTTATGATAAAAAGACAAATAAAATCAAAGCGGACATCATTGCGTTAGAAGAAGAAATTATGGATGAAACAAAGCCCCTCACGTTGTTTGATGCCAGTGCAAAATGGAAGAGAATGACACTAACGGCCGGCACATATTCTGTGCGTGAGCTTTTGGTTCCGATTTTTATAGATGGAAAATGTGTTTATGAGTCACCAAAGGTTATGGATATTCAGGCTTATTGTAATCAGGAAAAGGACTCTCTTTGGGATGAGCATAAGCGTCTGAATAATCCCCATACTGTTCCGGTGGATTTATCAGAAAAACTTAGCGTATTGAAAGCAAAGCTTATTGATGAAATGAGTAAACAATAAAAAATAAAGAAAAGCAAGCCGTCTTAATGTAGACACTGTATGTTAAACACTGATTTCTTTGTGGAAGGACCATGCCCCTAGAAATCAGTGTTTTCTACACTTCGGGCGTTGTCAAGCACTTTTACCTGTGGTAAAAGCCGTCCTTCGGACGTCCCCGTTTTCTTCGGGGTGCGAAGTAAATCCGCCCTGCGTGATTTCAGTTGGGAACGTTTCGTTCCCAAACCC
>CAZCDP010000179.1:0-3125 GCA_964497675.1 uncultured Candidatus Epulonipiscium sp. | reverse complement strand
AATTTTAAATCCTGCATTACGGATGTTTCATTGATGTCTGGGTAGCAGTAAGAAGCCCAAAAATTCACTATGGTCAGGTCAGATTTTCCAAAGATGGTACTATCTATTTCATCGCCTTCCAAGGTTTTGGAAGCAAAGGTGATGGTACGGTTTAATTTATCGATGGTTTTTGCAACGGCAGCTTCATCAAATTCAAAGGTAGAAATGGACTCCTTCAGGGGCTGAATACTTTTTTTCAATGATTCATAGACTTTCCTTTCTTCTTCTGTCAGAGAACTGGTATCCCCATTATAATCGGAAAGCATAAAGTAACGGTAATCTCCCTGTGTAGTGACTTCCTCTTTGGTATCATAATGGGAAAAGGCGTTTTTGACACTTTCTGCTTCCAGTTTATCCTTATGGATGACAAAAATTTCACCGAATGGACTCATAAGGCTGGCGGTATCTGTATCTTCTGAAAATGTATTTAGGATTTCCATGTTTTTGTCAGTAACATAATTGTACTGGACATGCGCATAAATATCACCTTCTGTGGTGGTAGAAGCAATAGGAATGATATTCGTCGTTTCATAAGGAATCCATTCCTTTGGTGCTTCATAACGCAGACCACACTGAGGAATTTCAACTATCCTAGAGGTTTCTTGCGTTTTCTCCACAGATGGTTCTTCTTTTTTTTGACAAGCGGCTATAGAAGCAGCGCTGACCATCGCTGCAAGGCATAGCAGCAATAATTTCTTTTTCATAATTCTCCTCCTATTGGGTAAAACCCTTAAAATCAATCTTTTACATTATATCCGAAAAGGAATCGTTATGCAATATACATCAGGTTTAGGTAAACCTTTAGAAATAGTGACACAGGTGTAAAAAGAGTTGCTTGAGATTTAACGGAGGATTTCATTTGTTTTTTGAAATACTATTGAATCATAAAGCGTATTGTATTATGATTTAATAAATATAGGGCAATTTAGCCAAAGGAGGAGGTGAAATCCATGGAGGGGCCTAAGCTTTACAGGAAACGGTTTATACCAGAGGAAACTACTTTTTTACGGAATGATATTGTTCTTTACAGAGATGAGGAAGTTATCCTTACAAAATGGAATGTGCTGAGGCCCAGAAAGGATTTTGCCAAGGGCGTTTCTTGCTATTTCTTAAAAAAAGGTTATAAAATCAGCAAGTTTCTTAATGAAAAGGACGAACTTGTTTATTATTATTGTGATATAATAGAAACAAGCTATGAAGAGAAAACAGATTCCTATTTATTTACGGATTTGTTGGCAGATGTCATTATTTATGAAAATGGTTTTATGAAAGTGGTGGATTTAGGAGAGATTGCTGTGGCATTGGATAAGGGGTTGATTTCTCAAGAACTGGTGAAAAAGGCATTGTTGCGTTTGGATGAACTTTTAAATATCATCTATACCGAAGGACACCAGTCCTTGGTTCAGTCATGTTTTGAACAAGAAAGGGCAGGGAATCTATGAAGGAAAATCTTCACAGCGGGCACAGACAGAGGATGCGTGAACGTTATCTGGCACAGGGCGGTGAAGGCTTTGCAGACCATGAGCTTTTGGAGCTTCTATTGTTCAGTTGTATTCCTATGCGGGATACCAATGAGTTGGCACATAAGTTACTAAAGGAATTTGGCTCTCTGCCCATGCTGATAGAAGCAGAGCCCAGAGATGTGATAAATCGGTGCGGTATCAGTGAAGCAACAGCTGTTTTTATTTCAGCACAAAATGCTTTGATTAAGAGCTGTATGAAACAAAAATGGGAAAAACGTACCTTTATCGGTTCTTCCCAAAGAGCAGGGGAATTCGCTGTGTCGCTCTTATCACAAATGAATTATGAACGATTTTATATCATTTGTCTGGACAGCCGTCATCGGTTCATAAAGGCTGTATTGATAGCAGAGGGTACCGTGCAGGAAGCAGTGGTTTATCCCAGACTGGTAGTAGAAGCTGCTTTGCGTCATCAGGCTAGTTCTGTGATATTGACACACAATCATCCAGGAGGCAGTCTGAAGCCGTCTTTAAATGATATGAATACAACGGTAAAAATAGTAAAAGCTATGAATTTGATAGATATCAGTGTGGTAGATCATATTATTGTGGCAGATAATCAGTATTTCAGTTTTGCAGAAAATAACATGATTCATAATGAAAATGACGAGGAATAATAAAGAAAAAGGAGAGGTTCTTATGAAAAAAACATTATACAGATCAAAAGAAGATGTAAAAATTTCAGGTGTATGCGGCGGGCTTGCAGAGTACGTAGGCATCGATTCTACCATTATGCGATTGCTTTGGGTTTTGGGTACATTATTTACCGGCGGAATGATTGGGTTGGTTATGTATGTGGCTTGTGTATTTTTGATTCCTATGGAACCGGAGTTCATTGAGGCAGAGTATAAAGAAAAAGAGTAAAGGCCGATATTTTTGTGGAAAATGTAACTGTATGTTTTTAATTCCCTTACATTCAAAAGTATTGAAAAGATTGAAAAATGAAAATTAAAAACAATTAGGTCAGATTGCTTATAGCAAGAGAAAAGTATTTCTAATTTAAAATAAAGAAAAAAGGCAGGATTTATAAAAAACCACCTTTTTTCTTTTATTTTTGTATAGAAATCAAACTTTTTCTGCTATATACCGAAGAAGTTCCTCGGTGGTATTCCAACCAATACAGGCATCCGTAATAGATTTGCCGTAAACGTGTTCGCCGACTTTCTGGCTGCCTTCTGCGATAAAACTTTCGACCATAACACCCTTTACCAGTTTATGCAGGTCAGGGTTGATGGTGCGGTTATGGAGAATTTCTGAAACAATCCTTGGCTGTTCAGAGAAGATTTTTTTAGAGTTGGCATGATTGGTATCGATAATTACAACTGGATTGGCCAGTTTTTGTTTTTCGTACATTTCCATGAGCAGCATCAAATCTTCATAATGATAGTTGGGCAGACTTTGCCCGTGTTTGTTTACGGAGCCACGAAGTACCGCATGGGCCAGTGGATTGCCGCTTGTGGAAATCTCATGGTCACGATACATAAAGGTATGGTTTGACTGGGCGGCATGAATGGAATTCAGCATAACCGAAAAATCGCCGCTGGTGGGATTTTTCATACCTACCGG
>CAZCDP010000178.1:0-3138 GCA_964497675.1 uncultured Candidatus Epulonipiscium sp. | reverse complement strand
GACTATTTAAGGATTGTAATCTGTAATTAACAGGAGACAATCCTTTTAATTTTATTCTATCATAATTACGAAAGATTCTGCGGTACCTCTCTACCAGCAGTTGGCAGATGCCTTGTGTCAGCTGATTGAAAAGGGGGTATTGAAGCCCAATAGCAAGCTGCCCCCTATCCGTACCATGGCAGCGAAGCTGAAGGTTAATGCGGTGACGGTGGTGACGGCTTATAAATATCTGGAAAACAAAAGGGTGGTCTATTCTCAGGTGGGAAGCGGGACTTATGTTTCACCAATCCCCGTCAATAAGATTCCAGAACCTGTGGTGGAGGAAAATGTGATGGCTCATGATAGCCATTTTGATTTGGAGCAGGCCATCAATTTTGTGGATACCACGATGCCTCATGCACTATTTCCCGTCCAAGAATTTAAAGAAGCCTTTAATGAAATATTGGAGAGGGAAAAGGGCGGGGCATTCAGCTATCAGGACAGTATGGGCTATGAGCCTTTGCGGTGCATCCTCTGCGAATACCTCCAAAGCTATGGTGTCAAAACTACAGCGGAGCATATCCAGATTATTTCGGGAGCACAGCAGGGTATTGACATTGTTGCCAAGGCTATGCTGACTTATGGTGATGTGATTTTTGTGGAAAAGCCTACGTTTTATGGAGCAGCAGGGGCTTTTTTATCCCGTGGCGGAAAAATCGTGGAAATCCCCATGGAGCAGGACGGCATGGATATGGACACACTGGAAAATCTCATAAAGCTGTATCATCCCCGTTTTATTTATATGATGGCTTATTTCCAGACACCTACGGGCATTTCCTATTCTATGGATAAAAAAAGAAAAATGCTGGAACTGGCAGAAAAATATGATACTTATATCATCGAGGATGATAACCTTTATGATTTTAATTATTCCCATGAGCCTATTGTACCATTGAAGGCACTGGATTATAAAAATAGAGTAATCTACATTAAGAGCTTTTCAAAAATACTGATGCCCGGTTTGCGTATCGGCTTTGTCGTTATTCCGAAAAAGATACTGCACAGTGTTATGGCGGCAAAATACACTACGGACATTTCAACATCCGGCTTTATTCAGAAGGCGCTGGATTATTATTTACGCAAGAACGGTTGGATTCAGCATGGGGAGGTCATGCGGAACTACGGCAGTGGTAAATATAAAAAAACACTGGATTGTGCAAATAAATATTTCAAAGGAAAAGCAGAGTACCACTGCCCCCAAGGGGGCATCAGCCTTTGGGTCGGTCTGCCCGAGGGGATGAAGTCGGAAAGTCTTTGCAGTCGATTGCTGGAGAAAAACATTATTGTTTCTCCCGGCAGTCAGTTTTATATGAGCGGAGAAGAAAGCAGTCATATACGCCTTTGTTTTGCCAATGTTGAGGATGAGGAAATCGAAGCGGGTCTGAAATGCGTCGGGGAATGTATCGACGAGCTGCAAAACCTTTCATAGAAAAATCAGACAGTACTTAAATTTTATTTGCAGCATGGAACTTTTAGGAAAACGTTGTTTTCGTTCTGGGCCGAGGGTGAACCCGCCTGGTGGTTTGACGGTAAGCCCTCCAAGTGGGGGTGTCGACAAAGTCTATGCTCTGTGACTTTGCCCATATGCTGAAAGCGTTTATGATGGTTTTTATTTCATAAAATTTTGGTTAAAAATCAAAAGCTATCTCTTGACAAATGGAAGGGTGCTGTCTATAATCAATTCAAACAGAAAAAAGTTAGGAAAAGAAGGAGTAGGCGAAAGTGTGGCCTTTTCAGAGAGAAAATCCGCCTAAAAGGCGTGGTGGGAGATTTTCGGTAGCCGTTCGTTGAAGCAGTCTTTTCGGAAAACTAAGGTTTTCGGCTGTGCGGCGGAAAAAAGAGTATGCTGCAACGTGTGTCAGCGTTAATGACAAAGAGAGATGCCTTTGGCATAACGAGGGTGGTACCGCGAGATTGTTCCCGTCCCTGATTGTTTTCGCAATCAGGGACGGTTTTTTGTTTTGTGGTAGAAAAAATGAAATCTATGGTTTGTCAAAAAAACAAATACTATGGAATTTATCTCCCGTACTCTTATGGGCTTTTGGGGTCAAGTACTTTGTTGTACAAAGCTATTTTTCGCTGTCGGCTGACTTACTGATACAGGAAAGGTTTCATATAAAATGTTGTTACACAAAAACTTTGATAGGGAAATTTTAAAAAGTTGGTTTCTCAAGGAAAACGTAGTTTTCCGATGAAAGTTTTTTGTTCCTCTTTTTTTCTTAAAAAAGAGGGTGAAGTTTGAGGCTTTAACTTTGTCTGCATACTGGTAAAACGTTATTTTTTGTTCATAATTAAAGGAGGTTTCGATAGGATGAAAAAATTAGGTGTAAATGAAATTCGTGAAAAATTCCTTGCGTTCTTTGAAGAAAAGGAGCATTTGAGAATGCAGAGCTTTTCCGTTGTTCCTCATAATGATAAGAGCTTGCTTTTGATTAACTCGGGCATGGCACCCATGAAGCCATATTTTACAGGGCAGGAGCTTCCGCCCAAAAAGCGTGTGACGACCTGTCAAAAATGTATCCGTACCGGTGACATTGAAAATGTGGGTAAAACAGCCCGCCATGGTACATTTTTCGAAATGTTGGGGAACTTTTCTTTTGGCGATTATTTTAAAAAAGAAATTATTCCATGGTCTTGGGAGTTTGTAACGAAGGTACTTGGAATCCCTACGGACAAGCTTTATGTAACGGTTTATCTCGATGACGACGAGGCACATGACATCTGGCGCAACGTGGTGGGTCTTCCCGAAGAACGTATCGTTAGATTAGGTAAGGCTGATAATTTCTGGGAGCATGGGATTGGTCCTTGTGGTCCCTGTTCTGAAATCTATTTTGACAGGGGTGAAGCATACGGCTGTGACAGCCCAACTTGTGGTGTTGGCTGTGATTGTGACCGTTATATGGAGTTTTGGAATCTGGTTTTCACACAGTTCAACAAAAATGAGGATGGTACCTATTCCGATTTGGAACAGGTGAATGTGGATACGGGCATGGGGCTGGAGCGTATGGCTACGATTTTACAGGGCGTGGATTCTATTTTTGATGTGGATACCATACAAAATATCATCAAAAAGGTTTGCGACATGGCGCATGTAGCGTA
>CAZCDP010000177.1:0-3206 GCA_964497675.1 uncultured Candidatus Epulonipiscium sp. | reverse complement strand
CTTTATGCAGATACAAGAAGTAACGGCAGAAAAAAAATCAAAAATATGTCCTATTTTGATGCCTTGGTGGTAGGCACCTTGCAGGGTGTAGCCATTATGCCGGCTATCTCCCGTTCTGGTATGACGATTAGCGCTTCTCTTTCCCGCGGGCTGACCAGAGATAGTGCTGCAAGATTTTCCTTTTTGCTCTCCATTCCAGCAATTTTAGGTGCTATGGTGCTGACTGTAAAGGATATGATTACAGGTGATGTGGTTCTTGCAGAATCCATAGGTATTTTCCCTATGGCAGTAGGTTTTGTGGTGGCAGCAGTTTCCGGTTATCTGGCGATTCGTTTTATGGTGGAAATCATTAAAAAAGGAAAATTGAAATGGTTCTCTCTTTATGTATTTGTGCTCGGTATTTTCCTCATCGGAGATCAGTTCTTTTTCCATCTGATTTTGAAATAAACAAAATTTTTCAATCGGTTTACCTTGACATTCTTTTGGAATGTGTTAAAATAAATTCATTCATGAAATATGGTAAAGGCTGTGAAGGTGAAAAGTAGGTAACAAGCCACCGCAGAGAGGAAACGCCATCGGCTGTAAGCGTTTCTGGTTTGGTGATTTATCGAAGTTCCCACTGGAGCTGATTTTCTGAAACTAATTTTTAGTAGGAAAATACGGTCATGCCCGTTACGCATCAGAGTGCCTGTGATTGCAGGAATTTGGGTGGTACCACGGAATTATATACCTTCGTCCCTTTTTAGGGATGGAGGTTTTTTTATTGTCCTAAATCCTAAAAAACAATGAATCATTTGGAAGGAGTCAGAATGAATATGAAAGAAAAGCTGAAACTGATACACGACAAAGCCATTGAGGCATTAAAAGCAGTGGAACAAATGAAGGAACTGGAAGAAGCCAAGGTCAGATTTTTGGGTAAAAAAGGTGAACTCACAAGTGTTTTAAAAGAAATGGGAAAGCTTTCTGCCGAGGAACGCCCCATCATTGGTCAGTTGGCTAATGAAGCAAGACAGGATATTGAAAACAAATTGGAAGAAGCGAAAAAACACCTTTTGGCAAAGGAACTGGAAGCGAAAATGGCAAAAGAAACCATCGACGTTACCATGCCTGGGAAGCCTTGTGCCTGTGGTCATAAACACCCCATGAGCATTGTTATTGATGAAATCACCAACATTTTCATGGGTATGGGGTATGAAGTGGCAGAAGGCCCTGAGGTGGAAAAAGACTATTATAACTTTGAAGCCTTGAACATCCCTGCTAACCATCCTGCAAAAGATGAACAGGACACCTTTTATATCAATGGGGATATTTTATTAAGAACACAGACCTCACCTGTACAGGTGCGTGTCATGGAAAAAGGCAAATTGCCTATTCGTGTTATTTGCCCCGGAGCAGTATACCGTGCCGACGAAGTAGATGCCACCCACTCCCCTATCTTCCATCAGCTGGAAGGTCTGGTTGTGGATAAAGGAATCACCATGGGTGACTTAAAAGGTGCTTTGGCTGTATTTGCCAAAGAATTGTTTGGGGAAAACACAAAAGTTCGTTTCAGACCTCATCATTTCCCATTTACAGAACCTAGTGCAGAAATGGACGTTACCTGCTTTGCCTGCGGCGGCAAGGGTTGCCGTGTCTGCAAGGGTGAAGGCTATATTGAGCTTTTGGGTTGTGGTATGGTACATCCAAAGGTATTGGAAATGTCCGGTATTGATTCAGAAGTATACAGCGGCTTTGCCTTTGGTATGGGTCTGGAACGTGTGGCAATGCAGCGTTACGGTATTACCGACCTGCGGTTGTTATTTGAAAATGATATAAAATTCTTAAAACAATTTTAGGATTCGTTTTAGGATAAAGAAATAGTTTGTGACAGAAAGTTTTTATTTTGGAAGGAGAGATTGAACAATGGACGTACCAATGTCTTGGATGAAGGATTACGTTATGATAGATACGGATATCAAAGATTTTGTTGAGGATATTACCCTTACCGGTTCAAAGGTGGAAGGGTATACCACAATAGCAGGAGAAATTAAAAATGTGATGACAGGTCAGGTAAAAGCCATAGAAAAACATCCTGATGCCGATAAACTGGTTATCACCACCATTGACACCGGTGCAGAAAAACCCTTGACCATCGTTACAGGTGCGGCAAATTTAACAGTGGGGGATTACGTTCCCGTTGCGTTGGATGGAGCTGTCTTAGACAATGGCACAGAAATACACACAGGTAAGCTTCGTGGCATAGTGTCCGAAGGTATGCTTTGCTCCGTTTCGGAACTGGGCTGTGACATTCATGATTTTCCTGAAGCTTGTGAAGATGGTATCTATGTGTTCCCCGAAGCAGTGGAACTCGGTAAAGATGTAGTAGATGTCATGGATTTGAAGGATGAAGTGGTGGAATACGAAATCACTTCCAACAGACCGGATTGCTTTAGTGTTGTGGGCATTGCCAGAGAAGCAGCGGCCACGTATAAAAAAGAGTTTCGTTACCCAGAAATTTCTGTGAAGGAAACCGCAGAAGGGAATGCGGCAGATATGATTTCTGTGGAGATTGCAAATCCAAATCTTTGCCCCAGATATATCGCCAGAGTTGTTAAAAATGTAAAAGTCGGGCCATCACCCCGTTGGATGCGGAAAAGACTTCGTGCTGCCGGCGTTCGCCCTATCAATAATATTGTGGACATTACAAACTATGTTATGATTGAATTAGGACAGCCTATGCACGCCTTTGACATCAATGATATTGCAGAAAGAAAAATCATTGTCAGAAATGCGAAAGACGGTGAAGAAATCAAGACTCTTGATGGAAACACAAGAAAGCTGGATTCCTCTATGCTGGTGATTTCTGACCCAACAAAAGCTGTTGCTGTTGCCGGTGTCATGGGCGGCGAAAATTCTATGGTTAGTGAAAATGCAGAAGCAATTTTATTTGAGTCTGCCAATTTTAATGGACCGAATGTTAGAATCACCGCTAAAAAATTAGGATTGCGAACAGATGCTTCCGGCAAATATGAGAAGGGTCTTGACCCCAATACCGCATTGGATGCTGTCAATCGAGCAGTACAATTAGTGGAACTGTTGGGTGCCGGTGAAGTTGTACCAGGTATGGTAGACTGTTATCCCAATAAAAGAGAGCCTTGGCAGTTAAGCTATTCACCAAAATGGATTAACGGGCTTTTGGGTACAGACATTTCAGAAGATGAAATGCA
>CAZCDP010000176.1:0-3240 GCA_964497675.1 uncultured Candidatus Epulonipiscium sp. | reverse complement strand
ATTATTTTTAAACAACGAGGCTTCCTCACTACAATCAAATAACATTGATTTATCATACCTCTCCTTTGAAGAAAACACCTTTTTCAAGAAGCTTTTTTCTGGCGGTGCTTCTTTAAGGTTTTGTATTAAAATTCCTTCATAATACTTTTATATAGGGCTTCTGCCCAAAAACAGGAGGTAACATATGAATATCGGCTTATTTACAGATACCTATTTTCCGCAAATCAATGGTGTAGGCACTTCAGTGCATACTCTGGCTGATGCTTTGGAAAAAAAAGGTCATAATGTCTACATTTTCACGCCCTCCGATCCACGGGCAGACCAAAACGAAAATGCCCGTATTATCCGCATGCCCAGTATGCCTTTTCTGCTTTTAAAAAATTTTCGTGTTGGCATGGTATACTCTCCCCATGTTATGAACAAAATCATACACCAGCTTCATCTGGATATCATACACACCCAGACAGAGTTTCCCCTTGGAATGTT
Source organism: uncultured Candidatus Epulonipiscium sp. (assembly GCA_964497675.1). Classification (GTDB taxonomy): domain Bacteria; phylum Bacillota; class Clostridia; order Lachnospirales; family Anaerotignaceae; genus CAZCDP01. The sequence continues at coordinate 2,754 of CAZCDP010000176.1, read as the reverse complement.
CGGAAAGTTCTTATCCACAGCTTATCGTATCCCCATGGTGCATACTTATCACACCATGTATGAGGACTATGTTCATTATATTGCCCATGGTATATTGGTAACATCGTCAATGGCAAAAGAATTCAGCAAGCTTTTCTGCAATTCTGCCAAAGCTGTCATCGCGCCTACAGAAAAGGCCAAGGATTATCTGGAGGAATACGGTGTTACAAAACCGATTCATATCATACCTACGGGCATTGATACTTCTCTCTTCGATAAGTCCAATTTTTCTGAAGAGGAAATCCTCAATCTACAGAAATCCTTTGGGCTGGAGCCGGATACACCGGTAATCCTTTCACTAGGCAGAATTGCAAAAGAAAAAAGCATAGATGTAATCCTTAAAGCTATGCCCGCCCTTTTTGACCGCCTGCCTCATGCAAAACTTCTCATCGTAGGTGATGGACCAGAACGGGAACATCTGGAGCAGATGGCTTCTGACCTCCATATTGAAGAAAATGTCATTTTTGCCGGTGCAAGACCATGGACAGAAATTGGTAAATACTATCAGCTGGGTACTGTCTTTGTCAGTGCTTCCGTTTCCGAAACCCAAGGGCTTACCTTCGCCGAAGCCATGGCTAGCGGTATTCCCGTGGTAGCAAAGCGAGATCAAAGCATCGAGGCCCTTGTACAGGACCAAAAAACAGGTCTTTTGTTTGAACAAGATGAACAATTATCCGAAAAGCTTTATGAACTTTTATCTGACAAAGCATTGCGCCAACGCCTTGCCCAATCCTCCATGGAAATGATGAAAGAGCTTTCTGTGAAAAAGTTTGCAGACAGCGTAGAGGCTCTGTATCAGGAAATACTGTCTGCCAATCCAGAAATACCTCGCTTTTCTCCTATTTCCATAAGTGTTCGAGCAGTGAAACGAATTGGAAGGATACCAAAAAAAATGGTTAAAAAAGGACTCTTGTTCACTAATATCTCTACGAGCCACTTCTCTGGGTTCAATAAGAAAATATTAGAAAGACTGCCCTTGTTCCCCAGCGATTCCCCTCACGAAGAACCCACTCAAAACCAAGCAACAGAACCTGACACTGAAAAAAATGAATCCTAGGAGGAATAACAATGATTTCAAAAAAAATGCAGCATTTTTTAAATTCAGGACATGCCTTCCAATCCTTGTTTGAAGACGGTGCCCGTCTGGCAAAAAAATTTGGAAAAGAAAATATATATGATTTCAGCATCGGAAATCCCAGTGCGGAACCACCTGCTGCTGTCAAAGAAGCTGTTTTCAAGATTTTAAATGAAGAAGCACCACATATAACTCACAGCTATACAAACCCTGCCGGTCTTTTAGAGGTACGTAAAAAAATTGCTACAGCAGTCAACGAGGAATTTGGCACATCCTATGATGAAACAAACATCCTTATGACCATCAGCGCTGCCGGGGCTTTAAACATTGTATTTCGGACAATTCTGGACCCTCAGGATGAGATTATTGCTTTTGCTCCCTATTTTGGAGAATACGAACCCTTTGTAGAAAATTATGACGGGAAACTGATAGCTGTTCCAACGGATTGCAAAACATTCCAACCTGAGCCCAATGCTTTGGAAGCAGCTATCAACAGCAGAACAAAGGCTGTTCTCATTAATTCTCCCAATAATCCTACAGGTGTCATTTATTCTGAGGAAACTATAATAAAACTGACTAATGTTTTGAAGAAAAAAGAAAAAGAGCTGGGGCATTCAATCTATCTGATTGCCGATGAACCTTACCGTCGTCTGGCTTTCGACGGTGCCAAGGTACCCTTTATACCTGATTTTTACCATAACACACTGGTCTGCTATTCCTTTAGCAAAGCATTATCTTTGCCGGGAGAACGCATCGGCTATCTAATCGTACCAACGGAAGTAGATGGCTTTCAAGAGCTGACAGCAGGGCTTACCACAGCGAACCGAATATCCATTGTGAATGCCCCCTCGCTATTTCAAAAGGTGCTTCCGTACTGCCTTCATGAAGAAGCAAATCTGTCCGTCTATGATAAAAACAGAAAATATCTTTATGATATGCTGACAGAACTGGGCTACGAGTGTACTTACCCCCAGGGTGCTTTCTATTTGTTTCCAAAAAGTCTGATTCCCGACGATAAAGCTTTTTGTAAGGAAGCACAGGAATATCGCCTAATTGTAGCACCCGGCTCTGCTTTTGGTTGTCCCGGTTATTTCCGAATTTCTTATTGTGTGTCCTTTGAAACGATTCAAAAAAGCTACCAAAGCTTTAAATCCCTTGCAGACAAATTTAGGAGGTAAATCAGTGGAAAATACATGGAAAAAAAATTTAAGAAACATTACCCCTTATACACCCGGAGAGCAGTCTAAAAATATAAAAATCATCAAACTGAATGCCAATGAAAACCCTTATCCTCCCTCTCCAAAGGTTCTGGAGGCCATCCAGAATTTTAACGGAAACGACCTCCGTCTTTATCCTGACGTGTCTGCCGGAAAACTGAAAAAAGCACTGGCAACCCACTTTCGAGTAAATGAAAATCAGATTTTTATGGGAAACGGCTCCGATGAAGTCATTGCTTTCGCTTTTATGGCCTGTTTTAATTCGGAAAAACCTATCCTATTTCCGGACATTACCTATTCTTTTTATCCTGTGTGGTGTTCCTTATTCCATACGCCTTATAGAACCATCCCGTTAGATGAAAATTTTGAAATCTCTGCTGAAGATTATTATAAAGAAAACGGAGGCATCATTCTGCCCAACCC
>CAZCDP010000175.1:0-3274 GCA_964497675.1 uncultured Candidatus Epulonipiscium sp. | reverse complement strand
TTTCAGCGGCTATCTTGGTGGGTATTTTGGGTATTGCTTACTTGAATCCCCCATTGGGAGCAGGCGAACATGAAACAGTATTTATGAACATGGCTATACAGTTGTTCCATCCAATCATTGCAGGTGTTTTTCTGTCTGCAATTTTGGCAGCAACAATGAGCACCGCAGATTCTCAGCTTCTTGTTACAGCATCTGCTATTTCCGAAGATGTTTATAGGGCCTTTCTGAAACCTTCTGCGACGGATAAAGAGTTGATTGCTATTAGTAAAATCACCGTTGTTGTGGTTGCGGCGATTGCAATAATCATTGGGTTTAACCCGGAAAGCAGTATTTTCGGCTTGGTAAGTTATGCGTGGTCCGGTTTCGGCTCTGCCTTTGGGCCTACGGTACTGATGTCCCTCTATTGGAGAAGAATGACCAGAAAAGGAGCCATCAGCGGCGTTATTGCCGGTGGTTTGGTTTCCATCGTTTGGGGTATTTTGAAATCCAGGGGAGGTATTTTCAGTGTTTATGAAATCGTTCCCGGTATGATTGTATCCTTGATTGTTATTGTGGTTGTCAGCCTTTTGGATGCGCCACCGTCAAAAGAAATTACAGACGAATTTGATTCTTTACAGACCTGTAATATTTAGTTTTTAAAATAAGAAAACCCCAGAATGGTAGACAATTTGCTGTTTTGGGGTTTTTGTGATGAATTGCTTCTTAATCCAGATGATTTTTTGAAATAAAGGGAGCATTATGGAAATAGAGAAAACGATATTTGATATTATGGGGCAAAAAGAAGGCGGTCTTGAAAGGAGAAAACAAATGATTTTGATTGTTGCGAAAAGTATTGTGTTGGATGGTAAAAGGGAGGGATTTTTGAAAGCGGCAAAAATAATGGAAACGGAGAGTCGGAAAGAAGATGGTTGCATTTCTTATACACTCTATGAAGATATACAGGAGCCACAAAAATTCTGTTGTATTGAACAGTGGAAGGATGAAAAAGCTGTAGATGCCCATAATAATAGCCGACATTTTCAAACGATGGTTCCTAAGATGAATCAATATAAAGTGGTACCAACAGAGGTACAGCTTTATTGTGAAATAGAATAAGCGGGGAAAGGCAGATTAATATGAAAAATTTATTGGTAGCACAGTCAGGAGGCCCTTCTGTGGCCATCAATGCCACATTATGCGGTGTTGTGGAAAAAGGCCTCATCAGCGGAGTGGTAGGGCATGTTTATGGTGCAAGAAATGGAATCGTGGGTGTTTTAGCAGAGCGTTTAGTGAAACTGGATGAGATTCTTTCTAATCCTGATGAAATGCAACTACTCTGCCAGACTCCATCGGCAGCGTTGGGTTCCTGCCGTATGAAATTGACGGACTGGTGGGAAGATGAAAGGGAGTATGAGAAAATCATTTCTGTTTTTCGTAAGTTCGAAATTGGCTATTTTGTTTATATTGGCGGAAATGATTCCATGGATACGGTACATAGACTGTCTGAATACTGCAAAGAGAAAAAAATCAATGATATTAAAATCATAGGGGCGCCCAAAACCATCGATAATGACCTCTGTGAAACAGACCATTGTCCCGGGTTCGGTTCTGCGGCAAAATATATTGCGGCAACTTTTTCTGAAATTGCCTGTGACTGTCAGGTTTATGCGATTCCGTCCGTAACCATTGTAGAGGTTATGGGCAGAGATGCTGGGTGGCTGACGGCTTCTTCTGCCTTGGCACGCCTGAATGGGGATAGCGCACCCGATTTGATTTATCTTTGTGAAATACCATTTAATGTGGAGCAGTTTCTGGAGGACGTACGAGAAAAGCTGTCTAAAAAATCGGCTGTCGTTGTAGCGGTCAGCGAAGGGATTCAAAACGACGCAGGAAACTATGTGGCAGACATTCTTCAAAATGAAGCAGTGGATGCCTTTGGGCATAAGATTCTTGCGGGAGCTGCCAGATTTTTGGAGGGAGTTGTGCGGCAAGAAATCGGTTGCAAGGTTCGTAGCGTGGAATTGAACCTAATGCAAAGATGCGCTTCCCATATTGCCAGCGGCGCCGATATTTATGAAGCTAGACTATTGGGAATTGCGTCGGTAGCTCATGCCATCGAGGGAAATACGGGTGAAATGGCTTGTGTCAGGAGAATTTCAAATACACCATATAAGTTAAAATTTGATTTTGTACCGATTCAAAAAATTGCAAATCGTGTAAAGACTGTCCCCCTTGAATGGATTCATGAAGCAGGCAATGATGTGACAGAGGATATGGTTCAATATGTTCTTCCCTTGATTCAAGGGGAGCTGCCTGTTAGATTCCATAATGGTGTGCCTGTGCATCTGAAATTTTAGCACTATCTGATAAAAGCTAATTTTCAAAAACTTTGTTTTTTGGAAATTAGCTTTTTTATATTTTATTGCTTCGCGGTTTAGGTGCATAGAAATTTTCATAGATTTTCATAGATTAGACAAGCTGTTGTATGGCTGTTATGCAAGCTTTTCGGGGATGAAAAGGAAAATAGTACCCATAGATTTAGTAAAATAATCCCCAAAAATATCTTGATACAAATGTTAATATGTGTATTAAGTATATTATTTTGTCGAAAAATGAATTATGCAAACATAAGTAAAAATACAATAGGCAATAATGCTGTATTTTAGCATTTAATATAGTGCGATTTTCACATTGTAAGAGATAAAAAAATAAGTTACAATAACCGTAATGTTACGCTTTAAACTGTAAAAGTTTAAAGCAGAAAATAATACGAGGTGTAAAAATGAAAGAACAAAAAGGAGCGGTAACAACGGATATCACAAAATTCAGCAATAAGCTGGGTTTTATATTAGCTTCAGTAGGGTCGGCAGTAGGTATGGGAAATATATGGATGTTTCCATATCGGCTTGGGAAATATGGCGGTGCAGCTTTTCTGATTCCTTATTTCTTTTTCGTAGCGCTTTTCGGAGCTGTGGGGCTTTCAGGAGAATTTGCTTTGGGAAGGCTGACAGGAACAGGCCCAATCGGTTCATATGAATATGCTATGAAATCACGAGGAAAGCGTGGAGGTGCTTTTTTAGGTGCAATCCCTCTTTTTGGCTCATTAGGCATTGCCATTGGCTATGCAATCATAGTTGGTTGGGTGCTTCGCTTTTTAGCAGGTTCTGTAACAGGTTCTCTTTTTGCAACAGAGTCCTCCGAGTACTTCGGACAAATTACAGGCTCTTTCGGTAGTTTGCCATGGCATTTTATCGTTATTGCACTTACTGTACTTGCATTGACGGCCGGAATCATA
>CAZCDP010000174.1:0-3324 GCA_964497675.1 uncultured Candidatus Epulonipiscium sp. | reverse complement strand
ATTATCTTCTTCCATTTCACTGTCAATCCAGTAGAAGTTTTCCTCTGCTTTATTTTGTCTTTCCATTTCTTGTTTCAGATATTGACTGATTGGAGTAACATAATCGGCACCCTCTTTAAATAAGGAAGGAAGTGTCAGCAGTGTGTTCGTATTTTTGTCGATAGTATAGTATTTATGAACTGTCGATGCGGAGGCTTGTATGCTTGTGATATAAACATCGAGGGCTAAGATGTCTTTGGTATCCGTTTTTACGTCATAATCAGATTCAACAAAAACATGAGCATCTTCTCCGGGGAAGTTCTGCTGCATTTCTTTCATTTCTTTTTCAAAGGCAGCAATAATCGTATTGGAATATTCTTTGAAATCTGTATTTAGTTTATCCTGAAGGGCTTTATCTAGAAGACCTTCGATTTTTGGTGTGATAATCTGTGCTTCCATGCCATTTTCGGCAGCTTCATATTTATGAAAAGTCAGTACCTTAACCACATTTTGTAATCCGGGGATTTCAGAAACGTTAGCGGCAAAAGCAGGGCTGACATTTAGGGAAGTAATGGAGCCGGCGGCAATTAATGTGAAGCAAGCTGCGGCTGTTGCCAAATTTCTACGTTTTTTTAACATTTTTAATCTTCTCATTTCTTTTTCAATTTTATTTTTCATTTCTGGGGAAGGTTTTATTTCCATATATTCCTCTTTGAAATGTTCTAATTTTTTATCCATTATGCTTCCTCCATTTCTATTTTTAAAAGTTTTAGAGCGCGATAAAGCCGTGTTTTGATGGTGTTTATATTTTCTTCCAATGTAATAGCGATTTCTTCCAGCGTCATATCTTCGAAAAATCGTAGGATAATAACGCTTTTATACTTTGGTTCTAGCTTATTAATGAGTTCGCGGAAGGAAAGGGCTGAATAGTCTTCTGTGAAAGGCTCTATGATAGGGGATGATTCTGGATCCATATAAACAAGCTTACTTTCCTTCTTTATATGAGTTAGTGCCGTATTGATGATAATTTTATAAAACCAAGTTTTTAAATAAGCCGGATTTCTGAGTGACTTAACGGAGTTTAGTGCCTTTACAACACTTTCACTGACCACATCTTCTGCGGAGGTTTCGTTTCTTGTATAGGTATATGCAAAACGGTAAGCACCATCTAGATTTTCAGTAATAAATTTTTCCAACAGCTGTCGATTGTTCATGGTGTTCTCCTTTTCTGTTTATTTTGAATTCAACTATTAGACAGCCAAAACATACTAAAAGTTTTAATTATTTTAAAAATTAAAAAAATGTGATAAAGTTAGGCCAAAAATAGAAAAAGACTACCCCATTTGCAAAAAGCGAATTGGGGCAGTCTAGAAAAATCTTAGAATACTTTGATATTATGGAATACTTTTTTACCTTTTTGTATCAGAAGTTCATTATTTGTAAAATTGGCAAGGGTCACTTTATGGTCAATGGAGCCGATTTTTTCATCAGCTACTTTGATACCGCCCTGCTGTACCAGACGTCTGCCTTCTGCTTTGGAAGGAGCGATACCAGCGGTGGTCAAGAGAGTTAGGATATCCATACCGCCATCAAATTCGGCTGCGCAAATTTCAGTGGTTGGAACAGAACCTTCCAGCGCACCTTTTCCAAAGAGTGCTTTTGCGGCCGTTTGTGCCTTCATAGCTTCTTCTTCATTATGAACAATTTTTGTAAGCTCAAAGGCCAACACCTCTTTGGCTTTATTGATTTCGCTTCCTTCCAGAGCGCCTAAACGTCGTACTTCTTCCATTGGAAGGAAAGTCAAGAGGGCAAGACATTTTTCAACGTCTTTGTCACCGATATTTCTCCAGTATTGGTAGAACTCATAAGGGGAGGTTTTTGTTGGGTCTAGCCATACTGCACCGTTTTCTGTTTTCCCCATTTTATTTCCCTCACTATTGGTCAGCAAGGAGAAGGTCATGCCGTAAGCCGGTTTGCTTTCGCGGCGGCGGATTAAATCTACGCCTGCAATGATATTGGACCACTGGTCGTTGCCGCCAAGCTGAAGTACACAGTCATAACGTTTGTTGAGTTCCAGGAAATCATAAGCCTGCATAATCATGTAGTTGAACTCCAAGAAGGAAAGGCCTTTTTCCATTCTTGTTTTGAAGCACTCTGCTGTAAGCATACGGTTTACAGAGAAGCTGACACCGATTTCTCGAAGAAATTCAATATAGTTTAAATGTCGAAGCCAGTCAGCATTATTTACAATGATAGCTTTGTCATCGGCAAAATCGATGAAATGGGAAAGCTGTTTTTTGAAACAGCTCACATTATAGTCGATTTCTTCAATGGTCATCATACGACGCATATCGGACTTGCCTGTTGGGTCACCAATCATACCAGTACCGCCGCCCATAAGGCAAAGAGGGCGATGACCACAGCGCTGCATATGAGCCATGGCCATTACCGTAAGGAAGTGGCCAACATGAAGGCTGTCTGCTGTTGGGTCAAAGCCGATATAAAATGTAATGGGCTTACCCTGACCGAATAATTCTCTGATTTCATTTTCGTGGGTCATCTGTTCGATAAAGCCACGTTCCTTTAAGATGTCAAATGCATTTATTTTGTTTTCCATGTTCATTCTCCTTTTCATCGTTAGTTGGGTTATATTTTCATCAGCGAGCCTTTTGATGGTGAATTGGGAAATAAAAAAGTTCTCCTGTCCGAAAAGGACGAGAGAACCCGTGGTACCACCTTAATTTATACCTGTCATAACAAAAAGACAAATATCTTTCGGCCCCAATAACGGTTGGCAACCGTTGTGTCTTTATTGTTTTGTGAACAATTATTACACAAAGCTCATGAGGCGTAATTTACAAATGTTGTACTGCAATCTTTTCACCATGTGGAAAACCCCACCCAGACTGCTCTCTGCGATTGTAACCAACTTTGCCCATATAACTCAATCATCGCTGATAGTTTCATTTAATTTGAAAATATGTTAACACAGTAAATTTACAAAGTCAAGGGGGTAAAATCAACCTAACAGATTTTTTTACTGAGATCTTACAGTCTTGCCCAATTTAAAGAATTTCGCCTTTTGCTGCAAGCTCTGCAATTTTTATAATGACATCGACAGCCTTTTCCATAGAAGAAACGGGGATAAATTCATAAGGTCCATGAAAATTATGCCCTCCGGTAAAAAGATTGGGGCAAGGTAGTCCCATAAAAGACAGACGCGCACCATCGGTGCCGCCACGAATAGGCTCCACCTTTGGCGGCACGCCACACTCCTGCATGGCTTTCACCACAATGTCGATGACATGCATGTTCGGGTCTATCTTCTCCTTCATGTTGTAGTAC
>CAZCDP010000173.1:0-3333 GCA_964497675.1 uncultured Candidatus Epulonipiscium sp. | reverse complement strand
ACCGCTCTCTGGATAGAAAATATATGCTGTAAACCTTTATTCTCAATAAAATCCAGGCGTTTTCTGATAAAAGCCATAATTTTCTGCACAAACTTAAAAGCCGTGAAACCTCAGATTTTTCTGCACGCAGGGAAAGGAATTCCCCTGCGTGATTCCCATTTGGGGCAATTTTTTTCCGAACCCCCTGCTCTTTCAAAGCAATATATTGGTTAATTGGCGATTGGAAACTTTCGGAATTTGATTTCAAGGGCTTTTCCTCGAAAATTTTGCTATTTAGAACTCTTCTATTTTGATACTGCTTCCGTTTCGTCCTTTTTTAACTATAATTTTTTTCTCTATCCGTTCCTTTAATTCGGTGACATGGGAAACGATTCCAACCAGACGGTTACCATGTGCCAGACCACTTAAAATCTGTATAGCTTGTTCCAACGATTCCTCATCCAAAGCTCCAAACCCTTCATCAATGAACATAGTATCAATTTCGACACCACCGGCATGGGTTTGTATTACATCAGAAAGCCCCAGTGCCAAAGCAAGGGAAGCCTTAAAAGATTCCCCGCCGGACAAGGACTTTACACTACGGCTTTTTCCTGTATAATAATCAATAATTTCCAGTTCCAAGCCCGACTGACTTCGCAGATTATCAGACTCTTCTTTTCGAATCAACTCGAACCGCCCGCCCGTCATAACAGATAATCGTTTATTTGCTTCCGCAATAATGCGGTTAAAATAAAATGCCTGAATATACTGCTCAAAAGCTAGTTTTTGTTTCCCCTGTAATTCGCCGTTTGCCGTACTTGACAAATCTCGAAAAATAAGGTATTCCCGCTCCAACTGTAGGCGCTTTTTATTTTCTTTTTCCGTATCCTTCAAAATAGTTTCATTATTTTTTAATCTTGCCCAAATATCTTGCAACTGTACTTCCCGTTCTTTTTTCTCTCTAAAAACCAGTGCCTTTTCCTTTTCCAATTCAATGGGGTTTCCCGGTTTCATTTCTTTCATATCATAAGAAAGCTGTTCAATAGTATGGTTTGTTTTTTGGTTTTTTATTTTGAAGGCTTCCATTTTTTCCTGTGTTTTTTCCAAAAATTCTTGAGGCTTCAGCATAGCTTGGTATGTCACCTCGTCCTTGAATCCAAACATCTTTAATCCTTCCAGATACTTTTCTTGTGCCAAAGCTGCCTGTTGTTGGCTGTTTTCCAATTTTTCATTGTTATCGCAAAGAACAGCTTTGTGACTATTTAGTATAGTACTGCTTTCCCCATAAACACGCTCCGCTTCTTTGAGTACTGCTTCCAGACCATCTTTTTCTTTCTGCATTTTGTACAATTCGACTTCTGCTTCCTGCTTTGAAGCATACTGCAAACTACTTTCCAAGGCTTGTATCTTTCCCTTGCAACCGCTCATTTCTGCAAGCAATTTATGTTTTTCGTCATTTTTATTCTGTAAAAATGATTCGTTTTCTTCCTCACTCTCTTTTAGTTCTTCCAACTCTTTTACGAGTTTTTTCTTTTCCAGACTTTGCTGCTCCAGTCTTTTTTGTTCCATTTTCGCATCTTCTTTTTTGCCCTGAATTTTGTTTAGTTCTTCTGCAAAAAGTGCATCGTATTCCTCAAAATTTGCTTTTTCAAAGCCTTCCGCCATATTTTTAAGCCGCTTTTTCAGCTCAAAAAACCATGTTTCCAACCTTGTTTTTTCGTTATTGCACAAAATAGAAAGAGCTTGTAACTCGTCCAATTCTTTCTCCTTCTGTATTTTCAGCTTGGTCAACTGGGCTTCTATTGGGGCTTTTCCGGAAAATACAGCTTTTTTAGGATGAACAAGAGAACCGCAAACAGGACAAGGCTCATTTTCTTCCAAATGCTCTGCTAAAATCCCTGCCTGTTCCCTAAAAAATAACCGTTCTGCTTCATCAAACCGATTTTTAGCTTCTTTATAGGAACTTTCTGCCTCTGTATATTGGCTCTGTTGTCGTAGTAACTCCTGTTTTTCCTTTAAATAATCTTTATATTCCTGCCAAAACTCCTTAATTTGCATTTCCAGCAAGGAAACTGATTTTACTTGATTCTCATAGAAAAGGAGCTTTGTGTCCACTCCTTCCAATAACACCAATTTTTTGCTCATTTCCTCAATCAAAAGGGATAATTTGGTCTTTTCAGCTTCTGCCTTAACAAGGGCTTCCTCAACAGTTTTTTCCCGCTCTTCTGACAATAACAGTGCGTTCTGCTCTTCTTCCAGCTTCTCATAGAAAATAAGTTGTTCTCTTTGCTTGTTGATTTTTCCTGCCAGTTCATCCATTCTTGGCTTGTTCATTTTCGCTTCGTTCAGTTCCTGTTCCAGCTTTTCCACAAGCGCTTTATCTGTTGCAATTATTTTGTTCATCTGTTCAATATTCTGTAATAAAACATCCGTTGCCTTTTTCTCTCGTATATAGGCTTGTTCCAACGGTAAAATATGGTATCTTGCTTTTTTTTGAATCTCCAGTTCTGCTTCCAGCTGCTCTATTTCAGGCTTTTGCAGCTTTAGTATTTCCTCTTCTTTTTTTGCTTGTTCCAACTTTTGCCTAAGGGTATCGTAACGATTTGCATTTGTAACGGCTTCTGTTAAGTGCCCCAACTTTTCTTCCAGCCTATCAATTTCTTGTTTCTCGTCTTGCCAAGCTTTTTGGTCTTTTTCAGTCAATTTGCTCAGAATTTCTAAACAATGGTCAATTTCAAAAATATTTCCCCTATCAATGCTTTTTAATTCATCATAAAATAAATGTTCTTCTGGGCAGATGATTCCGTCCAGATATTGTTGTATACTCCGATGGCTGGCGTCACAACTATTTTTCAGTGTTCTTTCCCTGTCTTTCAAAGTATTTTGCAGATTCAGAAAAATATCGGTATGAAATATTTTACGAAAGATATTACCACGTGTTGAACTATCTGCCAATAGCAGCTTCAAAAACTCCCCCTGGGCAATCATAGCAATCTGTTTGAACTGCCTTGCATCAATACTCAAGAGTTCCTCGATCTTCTCTGTAACAGAGCGATAGCCCGCTATTACACTGCCATCCGCTAGGGTAAGTACTGCGTCAGCGTTTTCTGTAGTCATACCCAATCCGTTCTTTTTCGGACGCTGATATTTGGGGTTTCGCCTAATATGATAGATTTTTTCTTTATGTAAAAATTCCAGCTCCACATAAGTTTTCGTACCCCCATCAGCAAAATCACTGCGTACCGTATCTGTCGTTCGAGCGGAACCACTGACTTCTCCGTAAAGAGCAAAACAAATGGCATCAAAAATTGTTGTTTTCCCTGCACCAGTATCCCCTGTAATCAAAAAAAGTCC
>CAZCDP010000172.1:2757-3366 GCA_964497675.1 uncultured Candidatus Epulonipiscium sp. | reverse complement strand
GGAATTACCTTATTTAAGGTCTTAGGTGGAATCAGTCAGAGCTGGTTGTGACATGCTTCATTATTTTGTCATGATACTTTATTTTGTCCTAATCCTTCTTTTAGGAGTGTTTACCTGCTTCGCAGGAATAAGACTTGGTTTAGGGCTTGCGGGGAAATGGAGAAAGGGTATGGATCTTCGCTTTTTGCTTCTTATTGGTGGGATTCTTTTTCTTCATCTTGGCCTTTATCTCTTAAAGGTGTTCGTGAACGCTTAATAAGGTGAATTTATGCGATGTGTGATTCTTTTGTTTTTCCTGTTTCAGATTTCCGGATGTACCACAAGGAATAACCTTCCTTCTGATGTTTCCGGCGAACTGGAACCCATTAACCACAGCCAGGTAATCAGTTATGAGTGAAAAAATCGAAAAGAAGATTGAGACAGCTAAATCCTTCGAAAGACAACTCTATGCAGAAAATGAACGGTCTAAGAAAAATGCATGGCGTGTTGCAGTGGCAGCATCATTACTGTCCTTATGTCTTGGGGCTGCAATTTGTGTTCTTGTGCCATTAAAAGAAAAAGAGCTTGCTATTGTGGCTGTTGGCGAAAAAACAGGCCGTACAGAACTGA
>CAZCDP010000172.1:825-2747 GCA_964497675.1 uncultured Candidatus Epulonipiscium sp. | reverse complement strand
TATGAGACTGTACAGCTATATAGCTCGAATACAGTAAAGGACGATTATCTTCGTCTGTATAACAGCGATATGGCTCCTGATAAAATTTATCATAATAACGGTTCTTACGTTGCGGTTGAGGTCATCTCCAATATTATTTCTGACGCAACCGCGCCAGATAAACTGGCCTCTGTGCGCTTTAAAAAAACGACGAGAAACTTCACGACCGGACAGGTTTCAGTTTCATACTGGACGGCTCGTGTGACATATCGTTTTGAACCAGAAAAGTCGGTTAAAAGTTCCAGTCGTGAGCTTAATCCTCTCGGTTTTACTGTAACCAGTTACCAGACAGATCGGGAAGTCAGGGGGGAATGATGAAGAAATTATTTATTGCTACATGTTTATTGCTTCCTGGGCTTGTGTATTCAGCAGCGACTCCGTTACCTTCTGGATTTGATGCAAGGATGCAGACTGTGAGTTATAACGGTGCGAATACGACCGTTATCCGGTCAAAGACAGGATTTCTCACATCAGTTGTTTTTGATGAAGGTGAGGCTGTTATCAGTGCAAAGGCTGGTTTTCCTGCCGGATGGGAAATCACAACCGATGATAATGTTGTTTACATCAATCCGCGTCCCGTTGTTCAGGAACAGGAAGGCGATGAAGGCGAAAAACTGAAAAAGGTTTTCCAGCCAACAGAAAAGGAATGGGATACGAATCTTTTTGTCAGAACAACAAAGCGGATTTACAGTCTGGATCTAATCCTTCTGTCAGAAGAAAAACAAGCGCAACCTGCTTATGTTGTACAATTCCGCTATCCATCAGAAATAGCGAAAAAGAATGCAGAAGAAGTAAGGCTGGCAAAAGAAAAACAGGAAAAACTCAGACAGAAGAAACTGATTTCTGAAAGTTTTGAAAAAGCCGATGCGCCTAAAAACTGGAATTATTTCATGCGAGTCAATGAAAAATATGACAGTCGTCGTATCGCCCCTGATTTTGCTTATGATAATGGCATATTTACCTTTTTAGGTTTTAACTCAGGGAAAGTATTCCCAGCTCCATTTGCTGTAAGAGATGGTCAGGAACAGACACTTGCTTTTAATGTGGAAACAAAAGGCAAGTATAAAATTATGGTTATCCACAACGTTAATGACAAATTTGTTTTACGCTATGGAAACAGCGTTGTTGGTGTTGTGAATAAATCTTTCGGAAAAGTATTAACCGACCAGAGGAATACATCTTCTCCTGCGGTAGAACGTGTTGAGGTGAATAATGACTGATATGAAAAAAACAGATGATTTAGTTGATGATGCGAATCAGTCAAAGCTGGAAAGTAAACCCGTTCATGATATCGGTGATATCAGGAACAAAAATAATCGTATGCGTTCTAGCTTTCTGTTTGGTCTGATGGCTGTATTAGTTATTGGTATTTTTGCGCTGAAAACATATAAAAATTATTTTGCAGATGACCAGCAGAAAGCATCAGAATCAACAGGCGATACCAGCATTTCTCAGGTAAGTAAAATCCGTACTGGTCTTGGTCAGAATTTTGACCCTGTTGAGAACAAAGCAATTATCAATCCAGGCGCTACTGGTTCTGGTAATACTGTTTCTGACGGTCATAAAGAAGTGCCACAGGAGGGGTTCAGGAAATATTTGTCAATACCTGTTGCTGGTCAGGGAGGGAGTCAGACTGGCGCGAGTGGCAGCAGCAGGACATCGCAGACATCAGAGCCACAGGAAGAAAGGAAAGAATCAAAAGAAAATGTGCCTGGTAAATCAGGAATGAAAGTAACTGCGATTAATCTCGATCCTGATCTCTATATTGAGGAAAACAGGCTTATACCGTGTGCTTTAACCACACGCTTTGTTTCTGATGTTGCAGGTCGTATCAGTTGTGTTTTTACAGAAGATGTATGGAGTGCTAATCACCACACAAAATT
>CAZCDP010000172.1:0-767 GCA_964497675.1 uncultured Candidatus Epulonipiscium sp. | reverse complement strand
CAGACCGGAACGCTGAATCATGGACAGGGCAGAATGTTCGTTATGTGGGAGCAGTTGCGGACGCCTGATAATAAACGAATCGATATGGTAAATACAGCAGCAGCTGGTCCCCTGGGAGAAGCGGGCATTGATGGATGGATCGATTCTCACTTCTGGGAGCGTTTTGGTGGTTCTCTTATGCTCAGTATGGTTCAGGATGTAGCGGCGGCGGCGGCGGATAATGCACCTGGTAAAGATCGTAATGTGGATTATACCGAAAACTCACGACAGGCAATGGCTGAAATGGCTAAAGTCGCACTTGAGAATTCGATAAATATTCCTCCAACAATGTATAAAAACCAGGGTGACATAATCACTATTATGGTCGGGGAAGACATTGATTTTTCTGATATCTATGAGTTAAAGGTAAAATAGTATGAGTGGCGTTATTCCTGTCAGCATTAGCAATAAATCGCTCGATTTTTATAAAAATCAAGTATTCCAGTCTTTTCTTGATATTGAAGGGCTAACAGAAATTGCTGTCAACCGTCCTGGTGAAATCTGGACGGAAATTAATGGTGACTGGACATTCCATAATAATGACAGTGTGACCTTTGATTTTTGTAAACGTTTTTCTCATACGCTGGCATCATTTCGGGGAGATGAAATCGGCGAGACCAAGCCATTACTTTCAGCAACACTGGAATCAGGAGAACGTGTACAGGTCGTTTTTCCTCCTGCATGTGAGAGAAATACTATTTCAATCACTATACGTAAACCATCGACAC
>CAZCDP010000171.1:0-3396 GCA_964497675.1 uncultured Candidatus Epulonipiscium sp. | reverse complement strand
GGGGAAATTCCTTGGACAAATCATAGCGGTTTACCACGCCAAACTTTTTTATCGTATAAGCCGATGTCCCGTCCTCCCAATGGGGCCGCACCCTTTCGTTTTCCGTAGAAAACCCATTCTTTAAAATATCCTTGCAATTTTCTTTAAAAATATAATCTGCTTTACTCAAGCTCAACACCCCTTTTTGTAATTTCAGCTTTATTTTATATTATATAAGGAAAACGTCTTTTTTTCCACCGTATTTTTTCATGGCATAAAACCAACTCTTTATTTTTCATAGAAACAGGGTTAAAATCAGATACGATACCCAGTTATTGGTCGTTGGGATTTTTCTGCGCCACAGGCGAAGTCTAGCACTTTTGCCCATGGCAAAAGCCATTCTTTGACGTCACCCTTTTCTTCGTGGGTGCGAAATAAATCCGCCCTAGGAAATTCCGGTTGAGAAACCTGTTCCCCGAATCCTTTGTCCTTTAGTAGGGAAATAGTAGTTTTTTGACAGTCTGTATGCCCAATTATTGTTCTTTTCCATTTCATTTTCACAACGTTACAAATACATCGTTCATTTTTTGTGAAAATGATTGAATCCCTATCTTGCTTAAAACATAAAAATATGGTAAAATTCTACCATCAGTGTATAAAAGCATCTGTTTTTCTATGACGGACACTCCACAAGAAGGTCTGTGGGAAAATACCATATACACACAGATTATCAGTACGTTGTGATGCTTCAACGTACGGGCAGATAAAAATAGGAGGTTATATAATGAAAAAATCATTCAGAAAAACAGCGCTTGCTTTAGCAGCTGTTATGGCATTCTCCGTAGCACTCACAGGCTGCGGTGGAAAAACAGATGAAGCCCCGGCAGAAGGTACAGAGGGCGAGGCTGCCTCTTCCGATGATGTTATCAAAATCGGTGTATTCCAGCCGCTGACAGGGGAAAACGGCGGCGGCGGTGCACAGGAATGTGACGGTGTCAAATATGCTAACGAAATGTATCCTGAAGTATTAGGCAAAAAAGTAGAACTCGTTATTGTTGACAACAAATCCGACAAGGGTGAGGCAACCACAGCTGTTACCCGTCTGATTGAAAAAGAAGGCGTCGTTGCTGTTATCGGTTCTTATGGCTCCGGTGTTTCCATTGCTGCCGGCGACATCATCAAAAGTGCAAAAATTCCTGCTATGGGATGCTCCTGCACAAACCCTATGGTAACACAGGGCAACGAATTCTATTTCCGTGCTTGTTACATAGACCCATTCCAGGGTACCGTTATGGCAAACTATGCCATCCAGAACGGTGCAAAAAAAGCAGCAGTTATTACACAAAACGGAGATGACTATTCCACAGGACTTGGAAACTTCTTTAAAAAATCTTTCGTTTCCTTAACAGGTGATGAAAACGCAATTTCTTACGACGGTGTATTCCAGACAAACGAACAGGATTTCAACGCAATCTTAACAAACATTAAAGCAGCAAACCCTGACGTTATCTTTGCACCATCCTCTATCGCAACTGCTCCTTTGATTATCAAACAGGCTCGTGCTTTGGGTATCACTTGCCCAATCCTCGGCGGCGACACATGGGAAAATCCTTCTATCGTAGAAGTAGCCGGCGCTGATGCAGAAGGTATCGTACTTTCTACCTTCTTCGATGAAAATGCAGAAGCAGCAACAGAAGAAGCAAAGAAATTCGTAACAGGCTACAAAGAAAAATTGGGCGACAAAGAACCTATCATCCCTGCTGTTGCAGCTCTTGGTTATGATTCTTATATCGTTTTATTAGATGCTATCGAAAGAGCAGGCTCCACAGACGGCGAAGCAATCCGTCAGGCTTTGGTTGATACAAAAGACTTTGAAGGTGTTACAGGTCTGATTAACTTTGACGAAAACGGCGATGCTGTGAAAAACCTTGCTGTTATCAAAACGGTAAAAGACGGACAGTTCGTATATCTTGATACTGTTACTTTGGATACTGCCACTTTGAAAAAAGAATAATCTGATATTTAACAGGGTGGGGAAACACAATTCTTCCCCACCTTTTTTCTGATTAAGAGGGGTACTGCCCCACGGCTTAAAAATTGGATGCTTGGCAATCCCTCCAATTTTTAAGGTGTGGAGGCATTTATGCTTTCTGTATCGATTATTTTTTTTGTTTTTATTTATTTTTTAACTTTGGAGGCTTACCTATGAACTTACAAACTTTTATGCAGCACTTTGCCAACGGTATTTCCGTGGGTAGCTTGTATGCATTGATTGCCATCGGATACACCATGGTCTATGGTATTTTAAGATTGATTAACTTTGCCCATGGTGATATTTTTATGATGGCTTCTTATTTCCTTGTGTTTACAATGATTAATTTCAAGCTGCCTTGGTTTATTGCCATTCCTATTTCACTTCTTGCCACCGTAATCCTTGGTGTTATCGTGGAACGATGTGCTTATAAACCTCTGCGAGATGCGCCCCGTATGTCTATCATGATTTCAGCCATCGGCGTTTCTTTCCTTCTTGAAAATCTTGCAACCTATCTCTTTAGCGGCGTTCCCAAGGGATTCCCTTCCCTTCCCTTTTTGACAAGAATCATCAAAGTCAGAAATATTTCCTTCCCTGTTGTAACTTTTGTTATTCCAACTGTGACCATTTTGCTTCTTATTGCTCTGCTGTTTTTGGTCAACAAAACAAAAGTCGGCATGGCGATGCGTGCAGTGGCGAAGGACTATGAAACAGCCAGCCTTATGGGTATCCAAATCAATAAAATTATTGGTGTAACCTTCTCTATCGGCTCTTTGCTGGCAGGTGTCGGTGCAGTGCTTTGGGGTGCAAAATATCCTTCTGTTTACCCTTTGATGGGTGTTATGCCCGGCCTAAAATGTTTCATTGCCGCCGTTCTCGGTGGTATCGGTAACATCCAGGGTGCCATGCTTGGCGGATTTATACTGGGTATGGGCGAAACCTTTCTGATTGCATTTATGCCAACTATGACAGGCTATCGTGATGCTTTTGCCTTCATATTACTCATTGTTATATTGTTTGTAAAACCTACTGGTCTTTTAGGTGAAAAAATTGCGGATAAGGTGTGATGAATTATGAAAAAACAGAAAAAAATATTATTTACCATTTTACTCATCGCTGCCGCTGTCGTACTTCTGGTTTTACTGGACAAAGGCATAGTCGGCGATGCATATGTAAGACGTGTTTTAAACTTGGCGGCAATTTATGCCATTGTCAGCGTTTCCATGAATCTTGTAAACGGCTTCACCGGATTATTTTCTTTGGGGCAAGCCGGTTTTATGTCCATCGGTGCTTTCACCGTTGCGATTTTTACCGTTCCCGTAGAACTGCGTCCTTCTATTTTCTATATTGAACCAATGGCACCATGGCTTGCCAATGTGCACCTG
>CAZCDP010000170.1:786-3455 GCA_964497675.1 uncultured Candidatus Epulonipiscium sp. | reverse complement strand
AGCGGGCGGTTGTTAAAGCCTGCCCTGCAGGCTTTCCTCACTAAAGTCATAATAACAAAAGACCCGGTTTTGATACCATCAAAATCGGGTCTTTGCCTATCAAAACTTCACTTCCTAGGGGCTTATGACAATTCGTCCCAGATACCGGCTTTTTGATAGAGTTCATAAAAATGATTGGTTGGGCCCACGCCCTTTCCGATGTCCAAAGCGTGTTCTATGGCTACAGTGATATAGTCTTTAGCGATTTTCACCGCTTCCTCCACGCTCTTTCCCTTTGCCAAATTAGCCGCAATGGCAGAGGACAAGGTACAGCCTGTACCATGGGTATTTTTTGTAGGAATACGTTCTGATTTCAATGCAATGATTTTTTCTCCGTCAAAGAGCAAATCTGTGGCATCATGGGCCAGATGCCCCCCTTTGATTAGTACATTTTTCGCTCCCATTTTATAAATTGCTCTGGCGGCTTGTTCCATAGCTCCCAGATTATCAATCTTCATTCCGGTAATAACCTCGGCTTCCGGTAAGTTTGGCGTCACGACATAGGCCAAAGGAATGAGCCGTTTTATAAGGGTTTCTTTTGCGTCAGGCTGCATCAAGTCAAATCCGCTTTTTGATATCATCACAGGGTCCACCACTACATTTTTTGCTTGATATTGCTCCAGCTTATCAGCAATGGCATGGATGGTTTCAATTTGAGAAACCATGCCCACTTTTACAGCACTTACTTCAATATCAGTAAAAATAGCATCAATCTGTCCTTTGATTATGTCCGGAGTAATATCCTGACAGCCAAAAACACCCTGTGTATTTTGCACGGTTACCGCAGTAATTACACTCATTCCATAGGTTCCGTGGGCAGAAAAGGTTTTCAAATCCGCCTGTATCCCTGCACCACCACAGGTATCAGAGCCTGCTATGGTCAATACATTTTTCATTTTTCATTCCTCCCGAAAATTGATGTTTGTCATATACTTTTTTTAGCCGCCTTTACAAACTCTCTGGATTGCAAAATCAGTACCGCAATAATACTGCCGCCCATAGAACTCATAATAAAAGGTCCAATATACATCAGTGCGCCGGCTTCCTTTCCCATCATAAGTATAGCAATGGGTACTGCCAAAAGACCACCCAAAACACCAGTACCGAATATCTCACCTGCCGCCGCTGCCAAATTGTTTTTGGTCATATGATAGACCATGCCTGACAGCAACGCACCTACCATACTTCCCGGAAATGCCAAAAGAGAACCTGTACCCATAAAATTCCGCAAAAGCGAAATACAAAAGGCATTGGCAACACCATACCATGGCCCCAAAAGTACTGCCGAAAGTACATTGATGGTATGCTGTACCGGGAAGCATTTGGAGGCTCCCACAGGAATATAAATTACATTCCCTGCCACCACGCCAATAGCGATAAGCATAGCGGATACTGTTATTTTTTTTGTTTTCATATGAAACACTCCTTTTTATCAACGGGATTTCCCCATAGCAACCATAATCGCCTGCATTTTGCAAAAGAATGCCCCAACAAACGCATAAAAAAAGCAAAACAGATACCGGATTACTATCCACTATTTGCTTTGCCTGTCTACGTTTTTTGTGCGCTTCCCTACGCTGGCATAATCCAGATCAGGTTCAAGGGTATAAAACTCAGTTTTATTCTCAGCCACTCCTGCGGCACCCCCAGCAAAGTATCGATTATTTTTCTTTAAGAATAACACCAAACCCATTCCCTGTCAATTATTCTATCCTATTTTTTAAATAGATTAGGATATGGATAAAGACTACAGCCACTCTCTTATTTGAAAAAAGGAAAGGCAAAACACAGCTTTCCCTTAGAGGCGAGGGTGAAACCCTCATGGCGATTTGGATGTAAAACCTCCAAGAGAAGAAATAGCCTTTATTGAATGCTTTTATCTTATTCCACAAAAAGCACAAGCACTCCGGTTTCCGGGTCTATCTCCCCTTTGATTCCCATAGCTGCCGCCAATTCCTCCGGTTTAAAATAGAGGTCACCGTCTACGGTATAGCCCTGTATATTTAATGTCTTTTCATCCAGTGTCAATCCATAAGGGCTTTTTTTCGTTACACCCTTTCCGCTCTGGTCTAAAAGCATTTCATTGCCCAAAGCAGTGTAAACGCCGCCTAAAAGTAACTGCACCGTATTGGAAGGCACATCATATTTCACTTCAAATTTCTTCTTGCTCCCTGCCAATACAACGGCAAAATCCCGCAGCTTCATATAATTACTTCCTTTGATAGCAAAAGTATTGACAGTCACCTTTTTGTCCTGCACCTGTACAGTGAGGGGTGCTGTTTTGTTCTGTGCCAGACCTACCAGCCCCAAGTCGTAGGGCGCAATATCATCAGTATAAACACCGTAACATCCGGAATCCAGCATCCGCTTTAAATCCAGTACACGATTTACCGTATGGGCATAGACCTTCAGCCCTCTGTCTGTCAATTTTTTGATATTTCCCGGCTCAACTACCTGATAAGGCACCGTCACCACATCAATACCGTTTTGTTGGCAAAAATCCCCGATGGTATCATAATTTGGATTGGGAATTTGATATAAAGTATAAATCCAGTTTTTGAAAGGATATATCTCTTTTACAGTATTTTGCATTTCATTGTTATATACCTGTACGACCACTCGTTCCAGTA
>CAZCDP010000170.1:0-776 GCA_964497675.1 uncultured Candidatus Epulonipiscium sp. | reverse complement strand
TTAGCACTGTTCACTAAAGCGGTAAACTGTCTGATAACATTGGTCTTGTCCGTATATTTTGTATCTGTAATCAGATACATATCGTCATATTCATTCATAAGCTGGATGAGCTGTGCCGCAGTTAGGGATGTATAACGGTGATTGATTTTTTCGTTGACATAGCGGTCAAGGGTCATAGCCGTATTCCCATTTAACACCTTTTGCTCTAATCTATAATAGGAATCTTGGTCAAAATCGTGGCGTACCACAAGATTTCCGTCGCTGGTCATGGTTAAATCTGCTTCCACTACACGGAAGCCGTTGCTCCAAGAATTTAAAAATGCTTCTTTGGAATTGGTTTCTATTTTGTTATCGATACTACCCAATGCATGAGCTACCAGTCTGTTGTCCTCATGCCATTTTTTCTCTGCCGCCTCCCCATGAAAAGCCGGGAACAGAAAAAAAACAGCTATTGCCAGTGCTGCAACTTTTTTTATCTTCAATGTTGTCACCTCTCGTTGTATTTTTGAAAGCAGAAGGGTGCAGAATCTCCGCACCCCGATTAATTCTTTCTTTTATTATGGTTTCACTTTTACATTCTGCTCTTATATTTTATTCTTATTCTTCCTCTTCGTCTTCGTCTTCATATAAATCATAGAAAGCTGCGGAAACCTTTTCAAAATCTTCATCTGACTCTATCACATTCAGTTCGATTTCCTCTCCAATTTCCTTGTATTCATATAATAAAACGGTTTCGTCTTCCAGCGGCAGGAGGGCAATATATTCTTTTCCCTCAA
>CAZCDP010000169.1:0-3459 GCA_964497675.1 uncultured Candidatus Epulonipiscium sp. | reverse complement strand
TCCGGTGCGATACGCCGCAGACCCTCCACGACCCACGCCAGCCCCGTCGGCCCGATAAGCGTTAACGGCTCTGTTCTTCCTGAATTTCCAATGGTTAGTAAAATACCGGGAAGCCCCGAAATATGATCAGCATGATAATGCGTAAAACAGATGGCATCAATGGATTTAAAGCCCCAGCCTAACATTTTCATAGTGACCTGAGTACCTTCCCCGCAATCGATAAGCAGCAGCCTGCCATCAAGCCTTGCCAACATAGCCGTCAAAAAACGGCTGGGCATAGGCATCATCCCGCCAGTACCTAATAAACAAATATCTAACATGGTGTCTCTCCCTTAATTTCAAACTCATCCTAATGCTCCATTATAAAGGAATAAAATTCTTATTTTATATCATACCGTAATATATGTAAAAACACAATACCCTTGCAATTACACAACTCTAGGGTGTATGTTGGCAATCAATTTTAAACTTTAAAATTTGTTTTATAACACATTTATTTTTATTCCTACTGCACATATTATCAAAAATAGGAGCACCGAATGAACGATGCCCCTACTTTAACATTTACTCTGAACCCATAATGAAAAATCAGAAATTTTAATGTGTTATCATAATCTGCCGATTTATTTTACAACTATATTTACGATTTTTCCTGGTACATAGATTTCCTTTACAATGGTTTTTCCATCTATTCTGGATGCCAATATTTCTTTTGCTTTTTCTAAAATTATATCTTTGCCTTCGTCTGCCGCAATCGTCAAATTATTTCTAAGTTTACCATTAATCTGAAGTGCGATTTCAATGGTATCTGTTTTTAATTTAGATTCATCACATACAGGCCAGTTTTCAGTAAATACAGAATTTTCATGTCCCAATTCTTTCCATAATTCTTCAGAAATATGCGGCGCAAATGGTGCAAGCAAAACAACCAAAGCTTCCATAGTTGCCCGATCCAAGCCATCTTCCTTTTTTGCAATCTCAGTGATTTTATTTGTAAATTCCATAAAACCGCTGACTACTGTATTCATCGTCAGTGCATCTAAACGATTTGTTATTTCGTATATCATTTTGTTTCTGATGAAATCCAAATCTTTTGTTGCGGCAACCTCTTTGTCTTTGTAATTGGCGATGAGCTTCCAAACCTTGTTCAGATAACGGAACACACCATCGATACCGCTGTCATCCCAGTCAGAATCCAATTCCGGTGGACCGACAAAAAGCTCATACATTCTCAATGAGTCACAGCCGTATTTTTCTACCAACTCATCAGGTGAAACTACGTTTCCTACAGACTTACTCATTTTTGCTCCATTTTTCGTAATCATACCCTGATTGAATAACCTGGTGAAAGGTTCATCAAAAGAAACAGCACCGATGTCATTTAAGAATTTTGTGTAGAATCTTGCATATAACAAATGAAGTACCGCATGTTCAATACCACCAACATACATATCAACCGGAGCCCATTTCTTCAACGCTTCCTCACTCGCCAATTCTTTATCATTATGATTATCAACATAACGTAGGAAATACCAAGATGAACCAGCCCATTGCGGCATGGTATTGGTTTCTCTTTTCGCAGGCCCACCGCACTGAGGGCAGGTTGTATTGACCCATTCATCAATATGCGCCAAGGGAGATTCGCCTGTATCTGTTGGTTTGTAGGATTCCACTTCTGGTAATACAACAGGCAACTGCTCTTCAGGAACTGCAACAGCACCACAATGAGGACAGTGCACAATAGGAATTGGTTCGCCCCAATATCTTTGTCTGGAGAATACCCAGTCACGAAGTTTATAGTTGATGGTTTTTTTACCAAGGCCTTCTTTCTCTAAATATTCTGGCGCCATATTTTTGGCTTCAAAGGCTTTCATACCATTCCATTCACCGGAATTGATAATCACACCATCACCAACATAAGCCTCTTCCAGTTCTTTTTCTTCTTCGCCCTCTTTTAAAATGACCTGTTTAATAGGCAAATTAAATTTCTTTGCAAATTCAAAGTCACGTTCATCATGAGCAGGAACACACATGATAGCACCGGTACCGTAATCAGCTAATACATAATCAGATACCCAAATAGGTGCCAATTCGCCGTTTAAAGGATTGATGCCGTAGCTGCCTGTAAATATGCCGGTTTTTTCTTTGTTTGTAATTCTATCAACCGAAGATTTTGTAGAAGCTTCAAAGCAATATTGTTCCATAGCTTCTTTATTTTCAGGTGTGGTCAATTCCGCAAGGTCAGAATATTCCGGAGAAAGTACCATAAACGTTGCACCATGCAAGGTGTCAGGTCTAGTGGTATAAACTGTGATTACCTTATCGGAATTTTTTACTTTAAACTCAACTTCTGCACCATAGCTTTTTCCGATCCAGTCTGACTGCATCTTTTTTACTTTTTCGGGCCAGTCCAGTTTATTCAAATCATCCAGTAACCTATCGGCATAGGCTGTGATTTTAAGCATCCACTGACGTAAATTTTTCTTTGTAACAACCGTTCCACAGCGTTCACAAACACCATTAGTTGCTTCTTCATTAGCAAGTACGCACTTACAGCTTGGGCACCAGTTCAAAGGCATTTCTTTTTCATAAGCAAGGCCTTTTTTAAACATCTGCACAAAGATCCACTGTGTCCATTTGTAGTATTCGGGGTCTGTTGTATTAACCTCTTTATCCCAATCGTAAATAGCACTGATTTCGTGAAGCTGTCTTTTTACATTTTTGATATTTTCTGCTGTTGCAATACGTGGATGCATATTGTTTTTGATGGCAAAGTTTTCAGCAGGCAGACCGAAAGCATCCCATCCCATACATGAAGACCGGTACCGGAAGGATATGGGAACATATCAAGACAATAAAATCTTGGTTTCACGTCATCTTCTTTGTTAATGGGATTCTTTTCCCACTCTGCACGCCATTTGTTTTCAATTTCCTTAAAGTCATAACGATTATTCATTTGTAGTCCTCCTTTAGATTTTTTAATTACACCAAATAATAAAAGCCCTTCATCTCGTTTAGAGACGAAGGGCTGCTCCGTGTTACCACTCTAGTTTGCTTTTAAAAAAAGCACACTCAAATTCTATAACGGTGAAAACCGTCGCCGCCTACTAGCACACTCATTCTGTACATTCAGGGCGAAGCTCAAAGGCGAGTTCCATCCAATACTTTCCTGCCTCGCAGCAACCGGCAGTTCTCTGGAAAAGTTATAAGATGTACTATTCCTCATCAAAGCATTAACTTATCATATGAATAAATTTATAACATAAGTTCTTAAAAATTGCAAGTCCTTTTTGTATTTTTTAATCTATGGATCAAATATGAGCCAAAATTCAATGTTTTCTAAACCCTAAAAAATTTGTGGTTAGACGACTTCATTTTTTTCAAACTGGGTCATAAAAAGTTGAAAATAGAATCCCTTTTTTGCCATAAGATGGGAATGGTCGCCCCGTTCAATAATTT
>CAZCDP010000168.1:0-3496 GCA_964497675.1 uncultured Candidatus Epulonipiscium sp. | reverse complement strand
CGTTACGGGTCGAGGGTGTAACCCTCGTGGTGGTTTGGAGGTGAAACCTCCAAGGGGTTGTAGTTTATCCACACAAAAGGGCAGTTACAGCTATTTCTGTAACCGCCCTTTTTTATTACTTTAACTCTTTTGTCAGCTTCCTTCCCCCATCACAGAACGGATATAAAAAACATTCCCCACACTTGGGCCGACGAGCAATACATACCTTTCGCCCATGGGCAATTACCTGGGTATTAAACCGAATCCAGTGTTCCTTTGGCAGCGCCTTCATTAAATCAAACTCAATCTTTACCGGGTCCTGATTTTTCGTCAATCCCAGCAGATTTGAAACCCGTTTCACATGAGTATCCACAACAATACTGGGAATATGATAAATATTCCCCCGTATTACATTGGCGGTTTTCCGCCCGACACCTGCCAAGGCCGTTAATTGGTTAATATCCTCAGGCACCTCTCCGCCGTACTCCAACAACAGCTTCTGACAGCAAGCAATGATGTTTTTTGCCTTGTTACGATAAAACCCCGTAGAATGAATATCCTGCTCCAGCTCTTCCAAGCTAGCTTCCGCAAAATCTTTCACCGATGTATATTTCTGAAACAAATCCTTTGTCACTAGATTTACTCGGTCGTCGGTACATTGGGCGCTCAATATGGTTGCAATCAATAACTGCCATGGGTTCTCATGGTTTAAATAGCACTTTATTGGCCCATAATTGGCATCCAAAAGCTCCAATATTCCATCTACTTTCTCTTTTTTTCTCATCCTCATCCCCCTACTCCCCGAAATCCTTCCCATTTCCCAGGAAATCCCATTATTTCCCATGAAATATTCCCATTACAACAGAATGCTGTAAAAGGCCCCATGATGGTGAATCTCATCTTTTGCAGTATAATCAAACAAAATCGCCGTTTCCGTCCGTTTCACCCTAGCCTTTGGATTTTGGGACAATTCAAAAATATTAAAGTCGAAAATACCAATATAACATTTTTTAGAAAGCTCTTTGGCAGTATATCCCTCCAGTGCCGGCACAAAGCGTGCCACCTTTTCCTGATTATGATAAAAAGCCCATCGCCGTTCTTTTTCCTCTGGTTTTTCCTCCAGCCAAGCGGGCAGTGTTCGTACATAGTCCCCAAGAAATAAATCCAGCTTTAAAAAGTCCCGAATCACCTCTGCCTGTGGGCAAAGAACGGGGCTTGCTTTTGCAAATTCATAAAAAATGGTATATAACTCCAGTTTGTTGTGCTGTATCTTATGATGTCCCTGTTTCTTCCAGTAAAACCCCAGTTCTTGATACAAATCAAAGGGCGAAGGAAACAACCCCACGCCATATTGTAAGGTATAAAGAGCTTTTCCCGAATTGTAGTAGGTTTCCACCATTTCCTCCACCAGCTTCAGCCGCAGTACATCCTCATAGGGCAAATCTCTGGTATACAGCACTTCATACACTGCTTCCTCCCGATAAACAATGCCATATTTCTCGGCATCCCTCCGCAGCCCGGAGCCTTTCAAAAGCTTTAAAAAGCCCAGCTGGAACTGCTCCGGCTCCAAGGCATAGACATCATTGAAGGACTTACGAAAGGAAGCATAATCCTCATAGGGCAAGCCTGCAATCAAATCCAAATGCTGATGGATATTCCCCCCATGTTTTATCTGTTTCACTACGCCTGTCAGCTTTTCAAAGCTGGTATTTCGCTTGATAGCTTCTATGGTTTTTTCATTGGTAGACTGTACGCCAATCTCAAACTGAAACAGCCCCGGTCGTGCATTTTTAAGCAATGCAAGACTTTCCTCGTCCATAATATCCGCCGTAATCTCCATATGAAAATTCGTTTTTCCGTTATCATGTTCCATTAAATACCGCCAAATATGCTTGGCGTGGTTTTTATTGGCATTAAAAGTCCTGTCCACAAATTTGACCTGTTTTACCCCATGGTCAAGAAAAAATTGCAACTCACGCTCCACCCGTTCCCCAGACAAAAACCGTACGCCCTTTTCTATGGAAGAAAGACAATACTGGCAGTTATAGGGACAGCCACGCTGGGTTTCATAATAAATAATTTTATGTTCAAAATCCGCCATATCATCATACACAAAGGGCAGGTCATCCATAGAAGCAGGCGCTCTGTTTTTGTTGGAACAGATTTCCCCGTTCTTGCGATAAGAAATACCATCAATGGATTCGGGCTGAAAATTTCCGGTAACCAGCCCTTTTGCCACTTCATAAAAAGTAAGCTCGCCTTCGCCTCGTATAATAACATCCGCCGCAAGATTTTCCCGCAAAACTTCCTCTGCTTCATAGGACACCTCTGGGCCGCCCAAAATAATCAGAAGCTTCGGCATAAGCTTTTTTATATTCTTTATGATACGCTGTATCATGGTAATATTCCAGATATAGCAAGAAAAGCAAAGGACATCCGGCTTTTGTTCATAAATATCACGGAGAATAAAATCCTCCTGATGATTAATGGTATATTCCGAAATCGCAATATGCTCCTCCAAATCAGCGGCATATTTTTTCAGGCACCGTAACGCTAAGGAGGAATGAATAAATTTTGCATTCAATGCTGTCAGTAAAATCTTCATAAATTCACCTATATTTGTTCAAATTTATTTTTTCAAAATCATATGGCATCCTAAAAAAATCAGACAAAAAAACATTCCTTTCTTTTATAGTATACCATAAGGAAGGCTCCCATGAATACTGTAAAAAGAAGTCTTGGAAACAGATAAAAATTTTTTACATAAAAAAGCTGCCCATAAAGAATAGCTGCAGACTGAAAGCAAACCCTAAATACAGCCAATTATTTGCGTAGGGTTGGGAACGAAACATTCCTAACCGGAATCACGCAGGATGAATTTACTACACACCCCGAAAAATGGGGACATCCAAAAAACGGCTTTTGCCACAAGGAAAAGGGCTTGATTATACCTATAATGCAAAAAAAGGCTGATTTTCAGAGGTTTTTAACCCTTGCACGAAGAAATCCGTCTTTTGTCCTATCGTAGCTGCTTTAAGACGGCTTACGTCTTAAAACTTTGCCTACACCTTATCACTTTTTTGACATTTTAAAGAGGCTGCCCATAAAGGACAGCCCCTTGTTCTTTGCTTTTATGCCTGTGTGCCTGCCATTTTCTTTTCCTGTGCTTCAATCATTTTTTTCACCATATAGCCGCCAACATAACCATTCTGTGCGGAAGTGAGATCACCGTTATACCCCTTTTTCAATGGTACACCGATTTCGTTGGCTACCTCAAATTTGAACTGCTCTAATGCTTCCATTGCTTCAGGCACTGCTTTTCTATTTCTGGCTGCCATATCTGTCGCCTCCTTGTCTGGTCTTTTTATTTATAACAATAACCGCAGTGCAAATTAATCTTACTGCTTTTGCTCTGCTGTTTTTGTTACAAGGTTATTATGCCACAGACAAAAAATTTCATACAGACACATCATTCCACAATTTCCTACAATTCTCACCCTTTCTTACCATTGCCTTT
>CAZCDP010000167.1:2543-3513 GCA_964497675.1 uncultured Candidatus Epulonipiscium sp. | reverse complement strand
ATAAAAAGCAAATAAAAAAAAGTGGGATTTCCCACTTTTTTTATTCTTCCTGCATCGTTTTTTCCGTACAGATTCTATAAACAAAATCTGCTTGGTCTGCAATCAGCCCGCAACGATTTGTACCCGTTGTAATCACATCCATATAGGATGGCCTTTTACTTAAAGCATCGCTCAGTTCTGCTTCCGAAATATATCCCCGTTCTACCGCTTCAAAAATACCATCCAGTATAAGCATATCACATTCACCGGTATCCATAATTTTCTTTGTAAAATTAAAGGCATTTCTGACTTCGGTAGAAATTTCTTTTTTCATCGCTTCATCAGCTTCATCAAAGGTAGAGCGGATTTTTTCAAAACGAAAAATCCTAAAATCTGGCTCCAATTTCTTCAAAGGTATGATCTCCTTGGTATTATTGTAATCCATATATTGAATCATCACAACACGCAACTCTTCTCCTATGGCACGCATACCTTGTCCGACAGCAAGGGTTGTCTTTCCCTTTCCTTCTCCGTAGTAAACAAAAACATGACCTTTTCTCAATATTATTCAGCTCCTAATTTAGGCAGGTGATGTGCCCTGCCTGTCATTGAACTCTTCTGCAATGTATTATTTATATGCTTTTCACCGAAAAACTTCCGGTTTCTGTAGTATTCACTACGTAATAGCACATACCTTCTTCGGGTTTATAATAAAGTTCCAAAGTTTCGATTTCTTTGATTTTCCCGCCTCGTTCTTTCCAGATCAGCTTGGCTTGGTTCACTAAATCTTTGCTCTCGGTCTTTTTCCCATAATACTCAATATTGATTTTTGTTTTCAATGCCTCCCGCCCCCTTAGTATAACAAATATTCAGAGGTATCATACTAAATTTTACACAAAATGTCAATTATGGGGTGCCACGCTTAATTCTGAGAACATTCCTCTTCAAGCTCCTGTATCTCTTTATAAAATATATTTGCTCTTACGTAAAC
>CAZCDP010000167.1:0-2533 GCA_964497675.1 uncultured Candidatus Epulonipiscium sp. | reverse complement strand
AGAAACCTCATAGGCAACTCTTTCTTCCAGTTCTTCACCAATCTTTTTCTGATATTTTCTGCTTTGAATCCGTCCCCATATTTTGATATTGGAACCAACCTTTAGATTCACTGTATATCTGGCGTTTCTTCCCCATGCAATACAAGGAATATAATCTGATTTGTTGTAGGCACGGTTCACTGCCACCAAAATATCAGATATTTCCCTGCCAAAAGGAGTTTTTCTGTAAATGGGAGGTTTACAGATAAATCCGTTCAAACAAATCTGGTTCGGGTTTTTATTTTCCTCCGATTCTATGATTGCGATTTCTCTGGCAAAAATAGTCAATATCAATTTATTTTTTTTATTTGAATAGTTATTATAACTGCGCAGCTGCCCATTGACCTCCACAGTTGTTCCGAGCATCAATTCATCTTTATTAATCAGACGTTCCGAAATAGTAATGGGCAGTATATCTTCGTTGTCACTCAATCTTTCCGAAGAAATCTTAAAAATATAAAATCCTTCCCCATACACCTCATGGCTGAACACACATTCTTCTACGATTTTACCAGCAATATTGACACTGTTGTTTTCTAATGGTCCTTCCATCTGCATTTTAATCTCCCCTCTATTAGGCCGGTTTTTTCTACTTCCCCAGTACCCGGCAAATCTTTCCTTCTGTAATTTATTTTATTCAAAAATTTTTTCTTTAGAAGTCCCTTTTCGCATAACACCTATCGTGTCTGCAATTTCCATGTCACCAGCCATCATAGCTGTTACTGCTGCCAGTACACCGGAAACACTTTTTTCCTTGCCGCCGATATTGACAGCAAATTCCTGTGGCTCCAAACAAGCTCCCGAAAGGGTCCTGATGGTTCTTTGAACACAGCATTGTATCCTGTCAAACTCCATACAATTTGACACACTGGAAACTGTCACATTGGCTTTCCCATTCAGCCCACAGGTAATCAAAGTGCTTCCTGTATCAAGCGTCAAGGGAAAAATTCGCTTATCATCAGAATTTATAATCATAATATTCCGATATGCAAGGCAGTCTTTCAGCTCCCTCGATGATAACATTCCTTTTTTTTCTCCACTCAAATAAAGAAAAATTTTAAATTTTATTCCATACTCCTGACAATATCTTATCATTTCCTGGTTTAAGAGTACAATAAATGCATCTGCTTCTTCTGCTTTTGCTTTTTCCACTCTGCGATAAAATTCTTTTTTGCCGCAGTACTGATGGACGCAAATCCATCTTTTTCCCCATAAATCATAAAACTGTGACAGCATATGAATGGTTTTTTCGCCTAGGTTATCGCCAAATACACCAATATAGATCATCTTTTTCCCTCCCTTGTACGTTCAAGAAATCGATATACCTATATCTTAGGATTTGCCGTTCCTGTCTTTTTATGTATGAAACGGACAAAATCGACCGTATTTTTCAAAAAACGGATAAAAAGTCTTACGTCAATGACGTAAGACCCCCGTACTTACATTATTGAATTAACTGCCATCTTTTAGTCACAACAATGGAACCTGTTCTGAAAAACAAAACCGATTTTCACACAGTCAATAGCCACCACCATAGTATACTCTTTAGTTTTGTAAATCATGGGGGCACCGTCTTTTTTTACAACAACAGCATCTACCTTTTTATCGTCTTCATTCCAATAGGACAAAAAATGAAAATCATCCACTTCTTTAATTACCCATTCCAAACCCATAAGCGGCTTAATAAAAAAATCGCCCTCACAATGAAAGTAATTTAATATATTCTTTCGGGATAGGATATATTCCTGTACCGACGTTTTATCTTTTGCCATTTGATTCCTCCAAAAATCTGCTAAAAACTCTTTCCTATATGGTACGGTTTTGTTAGTGCTTTGTCAATACAAAACATCGTTTTTACGAAAAATATAGCAATAATCAAGATGGTTTCTCCCTTTTTTCTATGCAAAAATACATTGAAACTTGTACATCTATCTTTTTATGCATTTTCCTTATTTTTCAACAGCTTTTCTAGATACTTTCCTGTAAAAGACCCCGGTACCTGACAAATTTCTTCAGGCGTACCGGTTCCAACAATAAGACCTCCGCCGTTCCCGCCTTCCGGTCCCAGGTCAATGATATAATCTGCCGTTTTGATAACATCCAGATTATGTTCAATAACGACCACCGTATTTCCACCTTCTGTCAGGCGCTGCAAAATATGAATCAGTTTATGCACATCTGCCGTATGGAGTCCCGTTGTCGGTTCATCCAGAATATACATGGTGCGTCCCGTACTTCGTTTACTCAATTCTGTAGCAAGCTTTACACGCTGGGCTTCCCCACCCGATAACGTGGTGGAGGACTGCCCCAGCTGCACATAAGATAGCCCTACATCATATAACGTCTGTAATTTTGTTTTAATTCGTGGTATGTTTTCAAAAAATACTAGGGCTTCCTCCACTGTCATATCCAATACATCAGAAATCGTTTTCCCTTTATAATGTACCTCTAGGGTTTCTCGGTTATAACGTTTTCCATGGCATACCTCACAGGG
>CAZCDP010000166.1:0-3524 GCA_964497675.1 uncultured Candidatus Epulonipiscium sp. | reverse complement strand
TAGGTACGCAAAGGAACTGATAGAACTAAATGTCAACAGAAAAGCCATGACAACAGAAGCGGCAGAAAAAGCCGCAGAGGATGTGGCAGGAGGACAGTTTTTAAAAGACCGTGTACTGGTGCTTTTTCAGAGAGAACTTCACGAAAGCATTGCAGGTATAGTAGCAGGTAGAATTAAGGATAGATTTTACCGCCCTACTATTGTTATTACACAAGCTGAGGAAATGGCTAAGGGTTCTGCCAGAAGTATTGACGGATACGATATTTTTCAAGAGCTTTTTGCTTGTCGGGAGCTTTTTGCAAGGTTTGGCGGCCATTCTATGGCGGCAGGGCTTTCTTTGCCCTATGAAAATATCGAGATTTTACGCAAAAGGCTCAATGACGCCTGTACCCTGACAAAAGAGGATATGACACCTGAGTTACGGTTAGAAAAACAACTTGCCTTTTCTGAAATTGATATGGATTTTGCAATGGAACTAAAAAGACTAGCACCCTTTGGAAAAGGAAATCCTATGCCACTTTTTGGTTCTAAAAATATTAGTGTGGAAAGGTTCTCACTGATAGGAAAGCAGAAGGATATTCTTCGGTTTGACCTTTTTGAAAAGGATAGCGGCATTAGAATGTCTGGGGTTTCCTTTGATGGCCTTGAAAATTTCAGAAGCATGACAAAGGAATTGTACGGAGCGGAAAATTGTGATATTATGTTATATAATGGTCGTTGGAACGGAACCCTCGATTTTGTATATGCCGTAGAGATGAATACTTATCATGGAAGAAGTACAGTACAGCTAAATATCAAAGATTTTAGAGTTTCAAAATAACAGGAGGATAGAACCATGGATTTAACAAAGAAAATCAGAGCGATTAAAGATTTCCCCGAAAAAGGAATTATTTTCAGAGATATTACCACCCTTTTAAAAGATGCGGAAGGTATGAAGGATGCAATCAATCAGATGCAGGAAAAATTGTTGGGATTGGATTTTGATATTGTCATTGGACCGGAATCCAGAGGATTTATTTTTGGTATGCCCATTGCCTACAATTTAGGAAAAGGTTTTGTACCAGTACGGAAAAAAGGAAAATTACCGGCGAAAGTAATCAGCAAGGAATATGCTCTGGAATATGGCTCTGCAGTTATTGAAATCCACGAAGATGCACTGGAAAGAGGACAGAAAGTTGTTATTATTGACGACCTTTTGGCGACAGGTGGCACAGCAAAGGCGATTGTGGAATTGGTGGAGGAAATGGGTGCAGAGGTTGTAGCCCTTGATTTTCTCGTTGAATTGGATGAATTAAAGGGCAGAAAGCTCTTGCCTGGATACCGTATAAATTCTATTATTCATTATGAATAATGCTTGCAAATCAGGGCAGGCTGTGTTATAATTTTGAACTGTGAGTACAGACGGTCCGCTGACGAGCAAAGGGCTGCGGCAAGAACGTCTTTGAGGAAGGGAGGAATAAAAATGGATATTATTAGAGAATTAGAACAAGAACAGCTGAAAGGCGAAGTAACTCCTTTTAACGTTGGTGATACAGTTCGTGTTTATGCTAAAGTTGTCGAGGGTGCAAGAGAAAGACTTCAGATGTTTGAAGGCGTTGTAATCAAAAGACAGAATGGCGGTATTCGTGAAACTTTTACCGTAAGAAGAATTGCTTCTGGCGTTGGTGTAGAAAGAACATGGCCTTTACATTCTCCAAGAATTGATCGTATCGAGGTAGTAAGACGTGGTATTGTAAGACGTGCGAAACTCTTCTACTTGAGAGACAAAGTTGGTAAAGCAGCAAAAGTAAAAGAGGTATTAAGATAATTAAGGAAGGCCTTGATGAATCCGTTCATCGAGGTTTTTTTTATCTGGTTGCCATGTTTACGCGATAGCGATGGAGGAAAAATATGAGTGAAAACGAAAAGAAAAGCAGTAAAGCATCTTTTAATATGAAATTTTTTTTGAAAATAATTTTCACTATACTGATTGTGATAGGTATTCGTACCTTTATATTGGGAACTGTGGGAGTAAAAGGTTCGTCGATGGAGCCTAATTTTTATCATGGTGATTTTGTAGTGGTAAATAAATTGGCTTATTATGTGGGACATCCAAAGAAAAACGATATTGCTATTTGCCGTGTAGATTCAGGAAGCTCCCAAGAAAACCTCATTAAGCGAGTGATTGGATTGCCAGGGGATAAGATTGAACTGGTCGAGAATAAAGATAATTATGATTTGGAATACTTCCTTTATATCAATGGAGAATTACAAGAAGAACCTTATATAAAAGAAATGATGCAGCAGCCCGGGGATATAGAATACCCTTATGTTGTGCCGGAAAACTGTTATTTTGTTATGGGTGACAATCGAAATGCCAGCACCGACAGCAGAGCGAAATCGATTGGGGCGATTGAAAATAAAAATATGATTGGTAAAGTTGCTATGAAAATTTATCCCTTTGGAAAAGGGGAATCAGATAAATAGAAGTTGGTGAATTATGAACGTACAATGGTATCCGGGGCATATGACAAAGACCCGACGTATGATGAAAGAAAATATATCTCTTGTGGATATTGTAATTGAGCTGGTAGATGCGCGTATTCCTTACAGCAGTAAAAATCCAGATATAGATGAATTGGCAAAAAATAAACATCGTATCATTTTGCTTAATAAATCTGACCTTGCTGATGAAAGGGCTACGGAAATGTGGGCCAAATATTTCGAAGAGCAAGGATTTTGTGTGATTCGGATGAATGCATTGAAGGGAACAGGTATGACAGAGGTCACAGCGGCCGCAAGAGAATTGATGCGGGAAAAAGTAGAAAAACAGCGTGCCAGAGGGCGGCTTTTTGTGCCGATTCGCAGTATGATTGTAGGAATTCCTAATGTGGGAAAATCTACATTTATCAATAAGTACGTAGGAAAAACAACGGCAAAGACAGGAGATAAGCCCGGTGTGACCCGGGGCAAGCAATGGATTCGGCTGAAAAAAGATTTTGAGCTTTTGGATACACCCGGTATTTTATGGCCGAAATTTGAAGACCAGCAAGTAGGTTTGAAGCTGGCGTTCACCGGTGCAATCAACGATGATATTCTGGATGCTCGGACGTTGGGCATGGAATTTATCAATCATCTTATGGTCAGAAACGGGGATTGTCTACGGAAGCGGTACCAGATAGTATTTGATACCATTGATGACCCTTATTATGTTTTGGAAAAAATCGGGGAAGCCAGAGGCTTTAAGCTGAAGGGCGGAGAAGTTGATTTGGAGCGTGCGGCAAAAATTTTGATAGATGAGTACCGTGGCGGAAAGCTTGGCAGGCTGACGCTGGAATTGCCGGAGGACATAGTAGATATGACAGAAAAAAGGGCGGAACGGGAAAAACAGAAGAAATTGGATGCTGATAGACGAAAACGTGAGTTTAAACAAGAAAAGAAATGAAAATAGAACAGTCTGAAAAGACGGAGATTCCATTTTTTCAGACTGTCAATAAAGTAACAGGGGTAGGGTTTGTTTATCCCCCCTTGGAAACCACCACGAG
>CAZCDP010000165.1:0-3549 GCA_964497675.1 uncultured Candidatus Epulonipiscium sp. | reverse complement strand
TGGGCCACCGCAGAACATTCTCTCCGTTATAAATACAGTGGAAATATTCCTGAAGAATTGCAGGAGCGGCTGACAAATTGCGCAGAAGCTGCTTTTCGTTTGGATAATGAAATGTCTACTATTCGTGAAGAAATTACGAATGCTCAGCGACTGAATGAGATTAAAAACAATTTGGTAAGTAATATATTGGAAAACATACAAGAGCTGTATTTTGTGGCCAAGCTGGAGGAAATGAACGACATCAATAAGAAGTTTATCTACCTCTGGAATGAGGGAGATATTGAAAAATTGAAGGAGTTTAACGATAAGCTTAATGTTATGGCTGAGCTTTATCGGGTATAAAGGAGAAAAATATGAGCTTATTTGTCATTGGCGACTTGCATCTCAGTTTTGCAAGAGAAAAGCCTATGGATATTTTTGGAGATAACTGGAAAAATCATGAAAAAAAGATAGAGGATAACTGGAAGAAGTTGGTGACCTGTGAGGATACGGTACTAATTCCGGGGGATATTTCTTGGGGGCTGGAACTTGAGGATGCGAAGCCGGACTTGGATTTTATTAATGAATTGCCGGGGAAAAAGATACTGATTTCCGGAAACCATGACTACTGGTGGAGTTCTACTTCAAAGGTGCAGAGCCGGTATCCTGAAATGAAGTTTTTAAAAAATGAGCATACTTTTTATGAGGATATTGCAATCTGTGGTTCAAGGGGCTGGATTTGTCCCAACGATTCCTATTTTACAGAGCATGACAGAAAAATCTATAATCGGGAGCAAATCCGATTGCGTTTGTCATTGGACAGTGCCATGAGAAGGGGAGCAAAGCGCATTATTTTGATGATGCATTATCCACCGACCAATGATAAAAAGGAAAATTCTGCGTTTCTAGATATTATTGGGGAATATCCTGTGGAAACTGTGGTTTACGGGCATCTTCATGGAACCGCCTTTTTTGGCGCGGGGTTGCAGGGGGTTGTAAACGGAATCGAATATCATTTGGTTTCCTCGGATTATCTGGATTTTGCCCCTAAAAAAATCAGATGAAATTCATCATAGTATTGACAAAACATCAAAAATGCCCCTCTCCTTAAGGTTTTGTAAGATCATAAGGACAGGGACATTTTTGATGTTACGTTAGTGGTATCAAACTGATTGGAATTGCCGGAATTTTGCTGTACAATCAGTAGGTATGCATAACTTTTATAGAGATTCATAGAACAGAGATATTTTATTCCAAGTGGGTGGACCAATCATTTCTGAACAGTTTTGATAGTATCTGCTATTAAATTTATTGGTTGAATGGATGTTATATTTTCAAAAATAGGCACATTACATATGTGACATGGTAAAAAGCCTGGAGTTTCTGCTGTTACGTCGTATGTTGCGTAAGGATTCTTGTAGTTTGGACTTAGAGATAGCTTACTGCTCTTTGTCGAAAGGGGAAGTGCTTCTGTTTGTCCATTCATATCGGTATAAAGAATTTTAGACACATAAAAATCAGCACCTAAAGACTTAATTACGGTTATCTTTACATTTTTCATAGGAATTGTACCATAGTTTGTTGTTGCCTCAAATTTGATATAACCCGTTTTAGGATAGTTATTTAAATATTTAGCAAACAAATTCAGGATGAAATCAGGCCCGTTTTTCTCAAGCAGATAGGGTGTTTCCGTTTCTCGCATTTGAAGCATAGTATCGTTTCTATCAGTTTCGTATAGGTGGAAAATCTGTTTGGCATTTATTTTATTTTCTGATTGCATTTTTTCACTCCCTTAATTTTAATAATGAATGATTATCTATAGTTAATAGTATGTGTGTAGGTATGAAAAGTTTACTTTAAACCAAATGCTTTATGATATAATAAAGCATATACAGTTTGATTTTATTGCTAAAAATCTAATGTGTTAGCATTAATCCCAGGTTTTGTGGTAAAGAGGCATTGCTAAAAACTTGATTAAAAGAGTAATGGCTGTTACTATATATTTTTATAAGATGACAGACCGTGTATATAAAGGAGAAAAAATATGTACAAATTAGCTGTATTGGATATTGATGGTACACTGATTGACGATAAGGGGCAAATTTCTCAAAAAACGCATGATACCATTCGAACCGTACGAAAAAATGGTGGAATTGTTACCATTTGTACGGGACGAAACATCAGAAAAGCATTGCCTGTGGTGCAAAGAGCAGGAATTGATGTGCCTTTTGCGTGTATTGATGGAACCCTTTTATTTGATCCTATTAAAAAAGAAGTCTTGCAGGATTTACGTCTTTCCAGGGAGGAAATCAATTTTGTGTTGGATGCCGCAATGCAAGAGGATGCCTTTGTAGAGCTTTGTGATGGAGATAAATATTACAAATATGCGGGGAAGGAAGAATTATACCGCTATGATATTTTTAATAAACGGACGTTTTCTGGGCGAATCAGGAGTTATTTGGGCGGGGTACGATACAAGAGCAGTCTGGAAAAGATGCGTACCATAGTGGACCCTGTTTACCAGATTGTGATTGCAACGGATCCAAGGACAAGGGAAAGTATCAAGGACAAAATTTTGCAGAATAATTGTGAAAGAATCGAAGTCAGAGATTATCTATGGGAGAAATACTTGTTCATCAATCGAAAGGACGCCAAGAAGTCCAAGGGTGTGGAAGCTCTGTGCAAGTATTTCGGCATTTCCATGGAGGAAACGGTGACGATAGGCGATGAACGGAATGATATTGATATGTTGGAAATGGCAGGCATGGGTGTTGCCATGGGAAATGCTGTAGAAAGCGTCAAAAATGTTGCTGATTTTATTACGCTGACCAATAACGAGGATGGTGCGGCGGTTGCATTGGAGAAATTCTTTTTGTAAGGGGGAAATGGAATGGATTTATTTGAATACAACAGACAGCAAAGGGGTCTGGCGGATTCCCCGTTGGCGGCAAGGATGCGCCCGGTTACTTTGGAAGAGTTTGTAGGTCAGGAGCATATTGTAGGTCAAGATAAGCTTCTTTACCGTGCCATCAAAGGTGACAGGCTCAGTTCTATCATACTTTATGGTCCCCCGGGTACGGGAAAAACGACGTTGGCAAAAATTATTGCTCATACAACCAAAAGTGAGTTTATTCAGCTCAATGCGACTAC
The DNA here is from genome assembly GCA_964497675.1 of uncultured Candidatus Epulonipiscium sp. GTDB lineage: Bacteria > Bacillota > Clostridia > Lachnospirales > Anaerotignaceae > CAZCDP01. The sequence goes on along the minus strand of CAZCDP010000165.1, from coordinate 420 downwards.
CTCAGGAATAAAAGAGATAAAACAAACAGTATCGGATGCCAAAGACCGTTTGGGGATGCACCAAAAAAAGACCATTCTGTTTATCGATGAGATTCACCGCTTTAATAAAACGCAACAGGATGCACTACTGCCTCATGTGGAGGATGGTACGATTCTTTTGATTGGGGCAACGACGGAAAACCCTTATTTTGAAGTCAATAAAGCATTGGTTTCTCGTTCTATTATTTTTGAATTGAAGCAATTAACGAAACAAAATATTGAGGAAATTATTAGAAGAGCTGTCAATGATACAGAAAAAGGGATGGGAGCTTATCATGCACGAATGGAGGAAGCGGCCTGTTCTTTTTTGGCAGATGCGGCCAACGGAGATGCAAGAACGGCACTGAATGCAGTGGAACTGGCGGTCTTAACCACGGGAAA
>CAZCDP010000164.1:0-3612 GCA_964497675.1 uncultured Candidatus Epulonipiscium sp. | reverse complement strand
CACCCGAACGTCCTTCCCCATATTTTTCAAAGAACGAGCCAATGCAAAGCAAGCACCAATGGCATCACCGTCGGGGTTCAGATGTCCCCCGATGACAATACGCTCACTTTCCACCATAATCTCCCGCAGTTCTTGAAAACTGTTATTCATTGCCTTCACCGGTTTCCTTTGTTGCCAAATCCTTGGAAATCTGGTCAATGAGCTGATTCATTCTGACGGCGTATTCCGTGGATTCGTCCAGTTTAAAAATCAGTTCTGGCGTAAAACGCAGATTTACCCTTTGGGCAATCAGTCGACGGATAAAACCGCTGGCATTTTTCAGCCCTTCCATCACACTTTTTTTATCTTCTTCATTCCCCAAAACAGAAACATAAATTTTGCAATACTTTAAATCCTGTGTGGTATCCACCCGAATGACAGTGGTCATAGCTCCAATTCTGGGGTCTTTCACCTCAGAACGGATAATCTGGGAAACTTCTTTTAAAATTTCATCATTGATTCGAGAAATTCTGTTATTATTTTTCATTGTTTTCACCTACTTAACAACATATTTCCTATCTAGGAACTTCTACCATAGCAAAGGCCTCAATTTTGTCGCCTTCTTTGAGATCGTTAAATTTTTTAAATACAAGACCACATTCATAACCTGTTGCTACTTCCTTCACATCGTCTTTGAATCTCTTCAAGCTTTCCAAATCACCTTCGTAAACAACTATACCGTCACGGATGATACGCACCTTGCAGTTACGTACAAATTTACCGTCCAGCACATAGCAGCCTGCAATGGTACCCACACCGGATGCCTTAAAGAGCTGACGAACCTCAGCATGACCCAATACTTTTTCTTCATAGACAGGATCCAGCATCCCCTTCATGGCTGCTGTAATGTCCTCAATCGCATTATAAATAACACGGTACAAACGGACATCCACCTTTTCTGTATCGGCAAAGGCTTTTGCTACGGCTTCCGGACGTACGTTAAATCCAATGATAATAGCATTAGAAGCAGAAGCCAGCATAACGTCGGATTCCGTAATGGTGCCAACACCGCCATGGATGATACGGATACGCACTTCCTCGTTGGAAAGACGCTCCAAACTCTGACGTACTGCTTCCACAGAACCCTGTACATCGGCTTTTACAACAATATTCAAATCTTTTACATTACCCGATTGAATTTGTGTAAACAAATCATCCAAAGAAACCTTCTGAGGTGTATCTTTGATGAGGTTTTGACGATCTCTTGCAACAACACTTTCTGCCACCTGACGTGCCTGTTTTTCATTTGATGCCACGTAGAATGCATCACCTGCAGTAGGTACTTCGGAAAGACCTAAAATCTCAACAGGTGTGGAAGGGCCGGCTTGTTTCACTCTTCTCCCCTTGTCATCTGTCATAGCTCTTATTTTCCCATAAGCGCAGCCTGCAACAATCGGGTCGCCTACGTGGAGTGTGCCATTCTGTACCAATACTGTGGCAACAGGTCCTCTGCCCTTGTCCAGCTGTGCTTCTACAATAGCACCTCTTGCCTTTTTATTCGGATTTGCTTTTAATTCTTTCATTTCAGAAACAAGAGAAATCATCTCCAAAAGCTGATCAATACCCTCTTTGTTGATGGCGGAAACAGGTACACAAATCGTTTCACCACCCCAGTCCTCTGCCAAAAGACCGTATTCCACCAATTCCTGTTTTACCCTGTCAGGGTTGGCAGATGGTTTATCCATTTTATTGATAGCCACGATAATATCAACACCTGCTGCCTTGGCATGGTTGATAGCCTCAACGGTCTGGGGCATAACGCCGTCATCCGCAGCCACGACAAGAATCGCAATATCCGTAATCTGGGCACCACGCATACGCATTGCTGTAAAAGCTTCATGTCCCGGTGTATCCAAAAAGGTAATGGTTTTTTTATCAATCTGTACGGTGTAAGCACCAATATGCTGTGTGATGCCGCCGGCCTCCCTGCTTGTCACACTGCTGTGACGGATGGAGTCCAAAAGGGATGTTTTGCCGTGGTCAACATGACCCATAACAACAACAACCGGGGAGCGTTCTAAGAGGTCTTCTTCCTTATCGTCCTCATCTTCACCAAAGGCTTCTTCCATAATATCTATTTCTGTTTCTTTTTCTAATATAACGTCATACTCTTCCGCAATGGCAACGGCAGTATCAAAATCAAGGGATTGGTTAATTCCTGCCATAGTGCCTTTTTTCATCAGTACCTTTACCAGCTCTGCGCCGCTTTTGCCTAATAACTCTGCTAATTCTTTCACTGTCACGCTATCGCCGATATATTTAACGGAAATCTCCTCCTCTTTTTCTGCTGTATTCAATTTTGCTTCCAATGCCGCTGCTGCTTCTGCCGCTGCTTTCGCTTTTCTGTCTGCTTCGGCTTTATCTTTTCCCGTTTTTTGATTTTTGTTATAGTTCTGATTTTTATTTTTACCGTTTCTATCATTTTGATTCTTATTGTTTTTTTGATTCTGGTTTTTATCTGGAGCTGGTTTCCCGTTTTGTCCTGTCGGTTTCTGCCCTGCCGGTTTCTGTCCTGCCGGTTTCTGTCCTGCCGATTTCTGTCCTGTCGGTTTATTTTCTTTTTTATTCTCCGGCTTCGGAACTTCCTTGGACGCTTCCTTGGGATTCCCTTTTGAGTCTTCTTTGTTCTCTTTTGCAGGAGCATAGAATTTCATAATAACGGCTGCATTCTCATCAGACAACGCACTCATATGGCTATTTGCTTCTATTCCAAAATCTTTGAGTTTTTCCATTAAATCTTTATTTGCAATATTCAGTTTCTTTGCAAGTTCATAAATACGAATTTTAGGCAATTACTCCACCTCCGACTTTCCATTTGCATCTTCTTGTTTTATCTATCTCAGCTGTTCCAACAGTTCCAGTATTTTCTTCCCAAAGCCTGCCTCTGTCACAGCTATGACGGCTCTGGCTTCCTTCCCGATGGCGCTTCCAAGCTCTTCCTTGGTTCCCACAGCAACCACAGGCACCTCATAAAAAGCACCCGCATTTAGAAATTTTTTTCTTGTATTGACGGAAGCATCCTCTGCTAAAAGAATGATTACCGCTGTTTTATTCCGCACTGCCATTTCGCAGCCCACTTCGCCGGAAACCAATTTCCCCGCTCTCTGACAAAGTCCCAAAAGAGAATATAGTTTATGCATGGACTCCACCACTCAACTCTTCCATCAGCTGTTCGTAAACTTCCTTCGGTACCGCCCCTTTGAAGGAACGTTCCAGCCCTCTGGATTTCTGTGCCTTTTCCAAGCATTCCCTGGTCGGACAGATATAAGCACCTCTGCCCGGTTTTTTTCCTGTGGTATCCAGTGAAAATTCACCTGCATCGTTTCTTACAATACGAATCAGCTCTTTTTTACTTTTCATTTCCTGACAGCCGGTGCATTTTCTGAGAGGAATTTTTCTCTGTTTCATACTGCCGCCTCCTTTTGGGATTAATCTTCAAACGTAGGAATATCCTCGTTTGCTTCAGCCGCCATCTCATGCTCTGCCATAAAGTCTGTATCTTTGGCCTGGCTTTCGCTCTTGATATCGATTCTCCATCCTGTCAGCTTTGCGGAAAGTCTGGCGTTCTGACCT
>CAZCDP010000163.1:0-3619 GCA_964497675.1 uncultured Candidatus Epulonipiscium sp. | reverse complement strand
CTTATGGCGCAAGCTCCTGCCTTTGCCATTTTACCAATATTAGCCAGTTCTTCGCCTTTTTGTCCCTTTGTGATGGCGCCGATAGGCAGTACATGAACAACGCCTTCCCGTTCTGCTTTCAGCTTGATATATTCTACCATAATATCACTGTCACAGACAGGTTCTGTATTTGGCATAGCGCAGATTGTGGTAAATCCGCCCATAGCAGCACTTCTCGTACCCGTTGCAATGGTTTCTTTGTATTCAAATCCCGGCTCCCGAAGATGAACGTGTACATCAATCAGCCCCGGTGTCACCCATTTCCCTGTTGCATCAATAACTTTATCTGCTTCATCCATAATATTTTTTTCTATTTTATCTACAATCTGATTCGAAACAAGAATGTCCAAAACCTCGTCCGTATTCGTTGACGGGTTCAAAACTCGTCCGTTTTTGATTAAAATTTTCATTTCTTTCCCCCCTGACAAAGAAGTTTTAAAAGAGCCATCCGTACGGCTACGCCGTTTTTAACCTGAATATTAATGACAGAATTTTGACTGTCAATGACTTCTGTGCTGAATTCGATACCGCGGTTGACAGGCCCCGGATGCATAATCAACGCATCCTTTTTTGCATATTTCAGCAAATCACTGTTGATGCCAAAAAGTTGGCGATATTCGCCCAAATCAGGAAATGCTGTGGTTTTCTGCCGTTCAAATTGTATCCTAAGTCCCATGACAATATCGGCATCCGTTATGGCCTCTTTGATGTTATCTGTTGTTTTCACACCCAAAAGCCCTGTGCCTCCCAAAAGGGTAGACGGACCCGCTAACGTGACAATAGCCCCTAGCTTGGTTAGGCCGAACACATTACTTCTTGCCACACGGCTGTGAGAAATATCCCCCACAATGGCTACTTTCAAACCTTCAAACCTTTTCTTATATTCTAATATCGTAAACAAATCCAAAAGTGCCTGAGTTGGGTGTTCGTTGGAACCATCCCCTGCATTAATCACATGAGCTGACACATTTTTAGCCAGCACATGGGGTGCTCCTGTCATGCTGTGGCGCATAATCATGACATCAACGCCCATTTGATCCAGAGTTTTTCCTGTATCAATCAGACTTTCTCCCTTTTTGACACTGCTGGTGCCTACGCCCAAATCCTGTACGGTCGCCCCCAAATACTTTCCTGCAAGAGAAAAGGAAGTTTTTGTTCGCGTGCTGTTTTCATAAAACAACGTCACAACACTGCTTCCTTTGATTTCATCCACCCGTTTCGAACTATCGTCAATACGCAGCTTCATTTCTTTTGCCGTATCCAGAATGGTCAGGATTTCTTCCTTGTTCATATCTTTTAAACCAAGTATATCTTTCCTTTGTAACATACAGACCCTCCTTTGTATTTTACGCAAAAAGAAAGGCAATCAAAAGAATGAATCTCTTTTCATTGCCTGTTTTTTAAAATAAAAATCTTTGGAAATACAAATAAATCGTTGCATTTTCCGCAAAAACGAAACGGAAGGGAAGAATCGAAAGATACAAACATCATCCTATTTTTTCTTTTTATCATACTGAAAACTCCCATCCTATTTTTAAAAATTGCTTTGCGTTATATTTTATCACAATTTTACAAAAAAATCACTTGTTGATTTAGATAAATTTTTTAGTTATGTCAGCTTTTTTTTAATTGATTTTCCCAATCCATATAAATTATGAATTATATTTTGCTTTTTGCTCCATTAGCTTTTATAATGATGAAATACATTAGATATCAAATTATATTTATAATGGAGTGCAGATATGATAGATAAAAAACGAATTGAGAACGCAGTGCGTGAAATACTGGCCGCCATCGGTGAAAACCCCGACCGAGAAGGTCTGCTGGAAACACCAAAACGAGTGGCTAATATGTACGAAGAAATTTTTGCCGGAATAGAACGGGATCCTATAGAGGATGCCAAGGTGTTCTACGAAGAAGGTGCCCACGAAATCGTCGTTGTAAAGGATATTCCTGTTTATTCTATGTGCGAACATCACCTTCTCCCTTTTGTAGGTGTGGCTCATGTGGCCTACCTCCCTGAAGGCGGCAATATCTTGGGCTTGAGCAAGGTTGCAAGGATTGTGGATACCGTTGCAAAGAAACCCCAGCTGCAGGAACGGCTCTGTGCGCAAGTGGCAGATGCCATCCAAAAAGCTTGCTCTCCTCAAGGGGTTGTTGTGGTTATGGAGGCAGAGCATCTTTGTATGACCATGAGGGGTGTCCGAAAACCCGGTGCGAAAACTGTCACAATCGCCACACGAGGTGTCATGAAAGAAAATACAGAGTTGAGAAAAGAAGCAATCTCTTTCTTTTCCCGATGATATGGTAGGGAAGGTACAATGGAAAAAGTCAGAAAAATCATGGAGCAAAACAAGTTTAGAGCCTATGTTATGTTGAACCAAAAATGGGAAAAGGAAAGGCAGTTTTGTAAGCATAACATGAGCCATTTTATCGACGTGGCACGAATCGCTTATATTACAAATCTGGAACGGCAGTTAGGCTATGAAAAAGAAATAATTTACACCGCCGCCCTGCTTCATGATATTGGCAGATGGGCACAGTACCAATTTGGCATTCCCCACAATGAATCCAGTGCAGCCCTTTCAATCAGAATCCTGAGGGATGCGGGATTTAGCCCCAATGACATTGAAATCATTGTCAGCGCCATACAAACCCACAGAAGCTATGAAAAAGAAGATAATAGCCTGAATGCCCTTCTTTATCATGCCGATAAAAAATCCAGAAAATGTTTTTCTTGCAAAGAAAAAAAGAACTGCAACTGGGCAGAAGGCAAGAAAAATAAAAACTTGACAGTATAGGTTACTGCAAAGGAGGAAATTATGAGAATCGGAAAAAAAGAATTTGAACTAGGAAAACGTACTTACGTTATGGGTATTCTAAATGTGACGCCGGATTCGTTTTCTGACGGGGGAAAATTCACGCAGTTGGAAACCGCTCTATCCCACGTAGAACAAATGATAACAGAGGGTGCGGATATAATCGATGTTGGAGGGGAATCCACTCGTCCCGGACACCAGCAAATCTCTATCCAAGAAGAAATTCAGCGTGTGGTTCCCGTTATCCGTGCTATCAAAGAGAAGTTTCCCGAAATCCCTGTGTCTATCGACACCTATAAATCAGAGGTCTGTGAAGCGGCAATTTTGGCAGGTGCAGACCTTATCAATGATATATGGGGCTTTAAATACGATAAAAACATGGCGAAACTGGCGGCAAAATACGCTCTCCCCTGCTGTTTGATGCACAACAAAAACAATACGGAATATAATGACCTGATTTCGGATTGTTTACAGGAATTGGGAGAATGTATCCAAATCGCCCTTTCCCATGGTGTCAAGGCGGAAAATATCATATTGGGCCCTGGTATTGGTTTTGGCAAGACTTACGAGCAATGCCAGCAAGTAGGCTTTATGCGGTAGGCAGCGATAGCGGTGTAGACCTTGAGGGGGTGATAGAGCTTGATCCTCAAAGCCAGGCCATGCATCGAGCCTATCATCAGCTTAGCGACAGCAGCATAAAAGCGGTGCTGTATTTGTATTACGTGGCTGGGGTTAACTTTGACGGGTTAGATGATAAGGCC
>CAZCDP010000162.1:0-3649 GCA_964497675.1 uncultured Candidatus Epulonipiscium sp. | reverse complement strand
GCTTTTACTTCGGAAGCAAGAACTTTTTCCATGATTTTATGCTGACCGATCTGGGGGCTGTTGATGATGACGGTTTTGGTGTCGGCGTTCCATTTTACATCTGCACCGAAGGCTTCGGCGATGGCACGGGCAGGAACCATGGTTCTATCATTAATAATCTGTGCAGGAACATCCAATGAAATAACGGTGCCATTTTTGTTTAATAGGTTACTGCCAATCTGCAAGGACACATAAGTCATCCCTTTTTCGGCGGAAACCGTTTTGGTTTCATCAAGCCATGTAACGGAAGCTCCCATAGCTTCAAAGATGCCCCGAAGGGGAACCAGAGTACGGTCGTCCTTAATAACGGGCTGTTGGTCGAAAACGACCTGTTTGCCATCAACCAGTACACGGATATTATCCGCCGCGAAAGCAGGAACAGAAGATACAGCCATGGCTAAAGTTAAAATAATTGCTAATTTTTTCATAAAAAAAACCTCCTTTAGTGCATTTACAGTTGTCGTGGTAATCTATGGATAATTATAACATAAGGATTGGTTGGGAAAAAGGCATTTTTCTTTGTAATGCAAACTTAATATGTTTCAAAATCATTTACTCTTGGCAGGTAGGCTCATATTGCACTTTTTCACAGCATATACATAAACATGATTAAGGTTATAGGGGAGTGCTGTTTCTTGAAAACATATATTGAAGAAAGGGCGGTTGAAGTTGCAAAATTTATGATACATCACAATGCTACGGTAAGGGAGACCGCAAAAAAGTTTGGGATTAGTAAAAGTACGGTACATAAAGATGTAACGGAGCGGGTTGAAAAGTTAAATCCTGAATTGGCGGAGGCTGCCAGACGTGTACTTGAGATAAATAAACAGGAAAGACATATCCGGGGCGGTATGGCAACAAAAGAAAAATATCTGCATAAAGTGAAATAAGGAAATCGGCTGTGAAGTTCTTTTGGGGACAACGCGGCCGATTTTTGACGGAGCAAAATTTGGATTTTCTGAATGATAATGGCTATGACGGAAAGACTAGCCCTATGGAAGGAGGAAATCCTATGTTCCGATTAAAAGTAGATGAAGAAACAAAACGATGTGAAATATGGGTTCCTTTTGAAGGAAAGGAATGTTACAGGGAATCGGAGGACTATGAAAATAGTGTACGAGATTACCAAAACAGGGGTTTTAGCATTGTTGTTTTTGTAGGCGGCAGAAAACCGCTGCTGCCTGCGGTAGCAGAGCTATTGGAGGCACAGAAATGTAAAAATAAAGAGGTTGCTTCCTAAGAACCTTTCGCCAAAATTAAGATTTTGGCGTGTTTTTTATCAGACGTACCATTTCTAAAATTCTTGCATTTTTTTGAGAGCCTTTATAAGGCTTTCTTTTTTGGAAAACTTTTATGGGAATAAATAACAAAGGGATGGAAATAGTAAAGAGGATTAAAAAGGGGTGACTGGATTGGAAAAAAAATCATACCTTATAGCCGCATATGCCAGAATTTCTGTTGACGATGACTTGGACAACGAAAACGTCAGTATTGAAAACCAGAAGGCAATAATTCAAGATTTTGTGGACAATCGATTTCCCGGAAGCAAGGTTACATACTTTGAAGACAGGGATATGAGCGGTTATACCTTTGAACAGAGAACCAGTTATCAGAAAATGAAAAAAGCATTGTTACGGCAGGAGTTTGATATGCTTATCGTCAAGGACTTTTCCCGTTTTGGCAGAAGAAACTCTTTAGGGCTTTTGGAGCTGGAGAATTTTCGGGACAACGGGGTAAGGGTTATATCCATCGGTGACAGTGTGGATTATCCTACCAATAATGATTGGCTTATGATACAGTTTCGGTTTTTGATGAATGAGATACCTGTAACGGAAACCAGTAAAAAAATAAAAGATGTCATCAGAAAACGTCAGAAGGACGGACAATGGCTCTGTAATTGCCCCTATGGATACTATCTGCATCCAACAAAGAAAAATGAGGTGCTGATTGATGAAGAGGGTGCAGCGGTGGTACGGGAAATCTTTCAGCTATATAATAAAGGCTGGGGGTATAAAAAGATTTCCAATTATCTGACGGAGCATGGCAGGCCTACAGCAATGATGCTGATGGAAAAGCAGATGAAAAAACGGGATGTGGATACTTCAAAGATAAGCAAGAAGGTAAACCCTGTCTGGAGCCATGTTTCAGTGGCTAAAATAGTGAAAAATGATTTTTATATCGGCACATTGCGGCAGAATGTCTGGACAAGGGTGGGAATCAATAAAAAAGATGTACGGGTGTCAGAGGACAGACAGCTTGTTTTTGAAAACCACCATGAAGCTATCTTGGATAGGGAAACCTTTGAGAAAGCACAGGAGCAGAGCAAAATGAGGAGTGTGACTCATTATCGGGGTGTTCGAAAATATCCCATTCCTTACAGCGGGTTTTTATATTGTGCCGATTGCAAAAGCCCCATGTTTTCCATATCACAGCCGAACCGTCCCCCCGCCTATATCTGTGGAACCTACCATAAACGGGGCTTGAAAGGGTGTACGTCCCATCATATCCATGAGGCGGTTCTGGACAGAGCCATTAAGGATTATATCACCGCTGTGCGAGAGCATTTAAAGGACGCACTCATCCATCTGGATATGGAAAAAAGCCAAAAGCAGGCGGAAAAAACAAAAGAAACGGTGGGCGGGCTTGAAAAAAAGCTGGTTGAAATTAAGGCACAGTTGAAAGAAACAAATAAACAGAGGATTCGCCAGATTACCCTAAAACCAGAAAATGAAGAAACTATCAATGAAACCTTTGATGAAATTATAAAGGACTTTGAGGATGACAGAAAACATATGGAGGAAAAAATAAAATATTTGTCTGATGAGGCTGGGAAGAAGGCAGAGCTAAAAGAAAGTATTGCAAAAGTGCTGGATACCTTTGATTATCTTCTGGAAAAAGAGAAATTTACAAAAGAGGATATTGGTTTTATTGTAGAGAAAATTACGGTAGATCAGGAAAAGGTGGTTACTGTGGAGTTGAAATCGGATATTGACGAGCTTTTTGAAATGGTGACAGAATAGGCAGGATAGGGGAAAATCTTGAGGTGTTGCCACAAATGCCACCCTCTTTTTCTCAAAAAAGAGGGGTGAAAAGAGCTTATTAGCAAACTGCATTTTCCTCAGTCTGAAAACAAATATACAAAAGGATTCCCTTTTTCAGTAATTTGTTCCGTAAATCCGTGCCGTACCCTAAAAAGAGAGAGAAAAAGCTTTCCTTTCTGTGTCAAGGGTGAAACCCTCTGATTTTATGAGTCGTATCAGAGCGTAGAAAAACCCTCAATTTAGCCAATTATTTGCAGAGGGTCTGGGAATGAAACGTTCCCAACTGAAATTACGCAGGGTGGATTCATTTCGCCCGTAGTGTAGAAAACGCTGATTTCTAGGGGCGTAGTCCTTGCAGAAAGAAGATTATAAAACTTACTGACCTTAGCGAAAATACTGTCAGGAAATCGCAGATAAAATCACCAATAACTGCCTATGCACGTTCTATCGATGCTTTTAAAGGAACGCCGAAACCGAATGTATACTGAAACATGAACAAGAGGAAAATTATGGATAACCTGCGTAACGCTCATAGTCATAAAAAAATAACCCATCCGCCATTTTCTGAC
>CAZCDP010000161.1:0-3664 GCA_964497675.1 uncultured Candidatus Epulonipiscium sp. | reverse complement strand
CTATGATACTTCGGGGCTTCTACTTTTAACCAATGATGGAGATTTGACTTACAAGCTGACCCATCCGAAGCATGATGTAGAAAAAATCTATGAAGCCAAGCTTTTCGGTACGCCGAATCCTATGGACGTTATCGCCTTCAAACGGGGTGTTTTCGTGGACGGCAGAAAAACACAGCCGGGGAAATTAGAAATTTTGGATAAAGGCGAAAAATATTGTATGGTACGTATTACAATACATGAAGGCAGGAACCGTCAGGTCAGAAAGATGTGTCAGGCTATCAAACATCCTGTTTCTCAGCTGAAACGGATAGGAACAGGAGAATTGACTCTGAGTGATTTGAAAAGAGGACAGTATCGTTATCTGACCGAGAAAGAAATCAAATATTTAAAAAGCTTATAAAAAGAATACCTTGTTCTTTTTCAGATGCAATTTTCTTTGAATAAGAAATGTATGATAAAAAGCCGAAATTTCAGAAATTTACTGAAATCTCGGCTTTTTCTGAATGAAAATGCAAAGAAAGCGGATTGTTAGGGATTGCAGCTTTGTACGGGAAAATCAGCTTTTTGTCCTACAGTACCTACCTTAAAATGTCTTGTGTCTTAAAATACAGTGTGTCAATTTTATTCACATACTTAGACTGTCAAAAAGCATACAAAACCGTGGGATTTGCCTACGACCACTTTCTTTTTCAAAAAGGAGAGGCAAAACGTAGTTTTCCGTTAAGGCTTGAGGATGAAACCCTTGTGGGGTTTGGAGGGAGGGGGCACAGATTTTATCGGCACGCTGATGTGGGCACCACCCACAGTTTTAAATAGATTTGTCTGCATTCTCAAGCTTACAAAGGAAAAAGTTATTTTCCTTGAAACACAAGCCTCCTTGGCATATAATATATGATTAGATAAGATACTACAGAAAAGGCGGTACATATATGAAAACAAGATTTTATTTGATACGCCACGGGGAAACCCAGTGGAATAAAAAGGGAATCTATCAAGGCTGGACGGATATAGAGCTTTCGGAAATAGGAAAAAAGCAGGCAGAACTTTTGGGAAAGCGTTTTCAGCATCTGGATTTAGATGCTATTTATGTTTCTCCTTTAAAAAGAGCCATTGCTACAGCGGAACCTATTGCCAAAGCAAAAGGATTGGAAATGGTGCCAGATGAACATTTCAAAGAAATTAATTTTGGCGAATGGGAAGGAAGCAGTGTACCTCAGCTGACGGAAAAATACGGCGAGCCATTTCAGAAATTTTATGATAATCCCTTTCTGCATCCTTTTCCGGGAGAAGGCTCCTTTGACCGAGTCATAGAGCGTTCTGTAAAAGGGTTTGAGCTATTGCTGGAAAAACATGAGGGACAAACTGTGGGAATCGTATCCCATGGCGGATTATTACGGGTATTGATTATGACGCTGATGGGCATGGATACTAGCTTTTACAGAAAGACATGGCTGAGCAATACCTCTATCACTACCATTGATGTCATAGAAAATGGACGACGACTGCTGTTGACTTTGAATGATAAGGCGCATCTGGAATACAGCGGATTAGAAAAATAGGCGGGATACTATGGGAAAAATTATTGTAGTCGGCGGCGGCGCATCAGGTATGATGGCAGCAGGACGAGCGGCGGAACAAGGGCACGAAGTGCATCTTTATGAGAAAAATAACAGATTGGGGAAAAAAATATATATTACGGGAAAGGGACGCTGTAATCTTACAAATAACAGTGATATTGATACCCTGCTGGAAAATATTCCCGGCAACCCCTATTTCCTTTACAGTGCCTTCTATACCTTGGATAGTGCAAAAACCCAAGAGCTTTTTCATGGGTTGGGGTTGCAAACGAAAGTGGAACGGGGAAACCGTGTGTTCCCTGTAACGGACAAAGCGGGGGATGTAGTGGCGGCGTTGGAAGCATATCTTCGGAAGCATAAAGTATCTTTACATTTAGATTGCCCTGTGGAGAAAGTATTGACTGCCAATGGTGCAGTACGGGGCATAAGACTGAAAAACGGAAAAGAAGAAAAGGCGGACGGCATTATTGTTTGTACCGGCGGCTTGTCTTATCCCGGCACAGGCTCTACGGGTGATGGCTATAAAATAGCAAAGAATGTAGGGCATAGTGTCACAAAGCTATATCCTTCCTTAGTGCCATTAAAGGCAAAGGAAAAATGGTGTGCAAGCCTTATGGGGCTAAGCTTGAAAAATATTGCTGTTGCGATTAAAGACGAAAAAAACAAGACGGTTTACAAGGATTTTGGAGAAATGCTTTTTACTCATTATGGTGTTTCGGGGCCAGTGATTTTAAGTGCAAGCCGCCATTTGGTGACCAAACTTACGAAGGATTATACTCTGACCATCGACCTAAAACCGGCCATTGATGAAAAGACGTTGGATGCCAGACTTTTGCGGGATTTTGAAAAGTATATCAATAAGGATTTTCGAAATGCCTTAGATGATTTGTTACCACAAAAGCTAATTCCCGTTATGATTGAACTTTCTGGAATTAAACCGGAGAAAAAGGTTCATGATATTACAAAAGAAGAACGTAGACTGTTGGTTTCTTTGATTAAAAATCTGAAGCTTACAATCAATGGGACAACAGGTTATCATGAGGCAGTGGTGACTTGCGGAGGAATTAATGTAGATGAAATCAATCCATCCAATATGGAATCCAAGCTGATAAAAAATTTGCATTTTGCAGGTGAGGTGCTGGATGTAGATGCCTATACCGGCGGATTTAATTTGCAGATTGCTTTTTCTACGGGCTTTACGGCCGGGAACAGTATTTTGGAAGAATAAGGAGAGAACTATGGTTTTTATTAGAGGGGCTATAACGGTTTATGAAAATAGCAAAGAAAACATTTTACAGCAGACAGAAGTTTTACTGAAAGCGATTATAGAAAAGAATAGGCTGCAAAATGAAGAAATTCTGTCTATTCAGTTTACGGCTACGAAGGATTTGGATGCGGTTTACCCAGCGGTGGCAGCAAGGGCTTTGGGGATTACGGAAGCGGCGCTTATTTGTATGCAGGAAATGTATGTGGCAGGCAGCTTGGAAAAGTGTATCCGTTGTGTTGTGATTTGTGAAATAGAAAAGAAACAGAGTGAAGTAACCCATGTGTATCTGGAAAAGGCAGCAGTTTTGCGTCCTGATTTGAAAAAATAAAGTTTGGAGGAATCGCCATGAAAAGTTATGTCATTGCTGTTGACGGACCTGCCGGTTCAGGCAAAAGCACTGTGGCAAAGGAAATTGCCAAAAAACTGGAAATTATTTATGTGGACACAGGCGCTATGTACCGTACTGTGGGGTTTTATTGTATGCAGAAAGGCATTGATACCCAAAATGAGAACGCTGTGGAAGCGGTGTTGGGGGAAATAAAAATGGAAATCAAAGCAGAGGGCGGAAGTCAGACTATTTTGCTGAATGGCCAAGATGTGACGGCAAAAATCCGTACCCAGGAAGTTGGAAAAGCGGCCTCAGACGTGGCGGCAATTTTAGCGGTTCGGGAAAAGCTGGTGGAAGTCCAGAGAAACTTGGCAAAAGAAAACAGTGTCATTATGGACGGACGGGATATTGGTACAAATGTCCTTCCTGATGCAGGAGTTAAAATTTTTAACTCCTGAATCAGGAAGGACATTTGGACCAATATCCCGTCCG
>CAZCDP010000160.1:0-3672 GCA_964497675.1 uncultured Candidatus Epulonipiscium sp. | reverse complement strand
TAATAATCAAATCCGGCGTATCATTGATGATAAAATTCCTAGCAATAATTTCCTCCGGCGTATAGGGTGACAAGGAATAAATTCCCGGAAGATCCACAATATTGACCGTTTCTTTTCCCGCTCGTTTATATTTTCCCTCTTTTCGGTCAACAGTGACCCCAGCCCAGTTTCCCACATGAGCCGTACTTCCTGTCAATTCATTGAAAAGTGCCGTTTTCCCACAGTTAGGGTTTCCCACAAGTCCGTACGTCAGCAAATAATCTTCCTCCTTTCTTATCTATGCTTTTTCCACAACCACCGCTTGGGCTTCTGCTTTGCGGATACTCAATTCATATCCCCGCACAGTGATTTCAATAGGATCCCCAAAGGGAGCGGTTTTTTTGTATATAATATTTGCACCCGGTGTAATGCCTAGGTCAAAAAGTCTTCTTCGTACAGCACCTTCACCCGTTACCTTCATAACAATACAACGGTCGCCGGGTTTCAGTTCATTCAATGTTACCGTCATTGCGTTTCCTCCTTGCTTTCGACTATGCAGCAATTTGTTAACCCTATGTAACACAGGGATAAAACACCCAATGTTATACTATAGCAACTTATATATCATAGCACAAAGTAAAAGATTTGCAACAAAAAAATATATATTTTACAAAATCTCAGCTTGTCAATAAATTCTACGCCCTCTCTTGGAGGATTTGCCTCCAAGCCATCAAAAAAGTTTCACCCTCGACCCCTAATGAAAAACTACGTTTTCCTCGAAAAATCAGACTTGCCTGCTTTCTCTATCAAAGTTTTTCCCTTTTTTTATTTTTGGTCAAGGGAACTTTTGACGGTCCGAAGTTTTATTTCCCAAAATCTTTTTCTATTTAATTTGACATAATATTTAAAGAAAATTTAATATATCTGTCAACTGTTTCATTATATAATAGATATAATAGATGTAACATATAGATACCATATAGAATAACAATAAAATTCTTTGAAAGAAAGTGATTCTCATAAAAAAAATACTTTTCGGTCTGCCCCTTATGATGGCTTTGGCACTTTTGTCCTCAGCATCCTGCCTTTATGCCAATACGATAAAGGTTTCTCTTAATCATACGCCCCTTACTTTTGAATCGGAGCCTATTCTGGAAAATGGTCGGGTTCTAGTGCCTATGCGAGAAATTTTTGAGCCTATGGGCTTTCAAGTACAATGGGATGAAAAAACAAAAACCATCATAGGTTCCAAACCAAATCTGAAAATTTCCATGAAAATTAACAGCACTTCTGCTATAAAAAATGGGGAACTATTTTCTCTGGATACACCGCCTATTCTGGTTAACGATAAAACTTTGGTTCCCCTGCGTTTTGTGGCAGAAAGTACAGGTGCATCGGTACAGTGGGATAACTCCAATCGTTCCGTTTCCATCCATACCCCAGAAGAACAATGGTCAGAAATTTCCCATTCCGTTGTTATGCTCCAAACCAATAAAACCCAAGGCAGCGGCTTTGTCCTTTCTTCCGATGGTCTGATTGCGACCAATTTTCATGTTGTGGAAAAAGCAAAAGTCATGCACATATTATTCCAGGATGGCTCTATTTACACAGATTCTGTTGTTATGGTAGGCTGTGACCCTGCTCGAGATATCGCTATCCTGCAGATTGACAAAGAAAATCTAACCCCTGTTGCAAAAAACAGTGGCAAAAAAATACAAAATGGCGATACAGTAACAGCCATCAGCTCCCCCGGCGGAAAACCAAATGTCATTACAACAGGTGTCATCACCGGCTTTAACGACCAGACTATCTGTACTTCTGCCGCTATCGACCATGGCAGCAGTGGTGGTGCTTTGTTTAATGAAAAAGGCCAAATTCTTGGTATGACTTCCTCTTTTTCCAACACAAACTATTATGCGATTCCGATAGACCAGATTACCTCTATTCCACTGAACCTGAATATTCCTCTTGGAGAAATCGCAGAACTTACCTATGAACCAACAGCACCGCAAAATATTTCCCTTACTGTTTCCAATGGAGAGGCTCATGTTTTTTGGGAATCTGTCTATGGCGCAGATTTTTACTGTATCTATGTCAGCAACACAGAAAAAGGTCCTTACACAAAAATCGTAAACCCTAAAAAACATACGCAAGAATGGTATTGGGGTTTTCCCTATGGCTTTGGGCTTTCCATAAAAAAACCAACCTCTTTTTACCTAAAAATTGCAGTATCAAAAAATGGTATCCTCTCACCCCCGAGTGATGCCATCAAAATAGACATTCCCTAAAACATTCATATTTCATGAATCAATTTCTCCCACGAAAACAGAACAAGCATTCTAAAACATCCACCTGCTAAGCCGGTGGATGTTTTAGAATGTCAAAAAAGTCACAGGGCGCAGACCTTGTCTGCACCCTCACAGCTATTCTGACAAAAGTCATATTTGATGGAAACTTACTCCTTACAACATATGCCGCAAGGTTCATACCCCTGTTCCAGTGCCTCTTCCTTTGTTTTGAAATAAACAGAATTGGATTTCTTGGGCAGTGCCGAACAAGTAGGCACATGAAATTTTTTACTTTTTTTATTGCCGATATAGGCATATTCCCCATTGATTTCTTTTAAGGTTTCCTCTTTTTCCTCCGCTTTCTTCACATTCTCATCATTCAATCCACCTTCGACCCAAAGCCCGGCATCCGCCGCTGACGCTTCAAATTCGATTTGACTGAACAACTGAAAAAGTGTGGTATCCGGTGCATAATAATAAGCATTTGCATACCCGTCACCAATGACTATTGCGTTATACATTTTCTCTCTGATTTCTTCCTCATCCATAGGATTTATGGGCTTTTCCAACCAAACATAGCGCAGTATGCGCCCATACTTGTCTGTATCAGACACATCCTTTTGCAAATAAACCGTCTGGCCTTTTTCAATTTTTTCCTTGGCATAGGCACTAGCCTTTTCCCCAAAAATGGTATTTTTGCTCTGGTCAGGATGAACGCTCTCCGGCGTATCCACACCAATCATTCGCACCGTATATTTTTCTTCTCCCAGAAAGACCTTGATGGTATCTCCGTCAACAATATCCGCTACTTGTGCCTCCTGTATCCCGTCTTCTGTTTCTTCTGCCGCACTGCTTTCCACACCCACAGGAATGCTTTCGGCAGCACCTGCCGTCCTTTGCTCCTCCGACACACAGCCTGTTGTTAAAACAGCGAATAACACACCCAGCAACCATACAGTCATTTGTTTTCTCTTCATATTTGTTCCTCCTATTCTAATATGCAAACACCAGTTCTGTTATTGTAACATATCTTTACAAATGTGTCACTATTCGAAACAAATATTTGAAGTTAATTCAATTTCTTTTCTGCACACCAAAACAGCCCCGTTAATCCATGCAATTCTTGTCCAATAAAAAAAGACATATCCTTGTCGGAGATATCTTTTGGGTTACATACAAAGCTTTCGCCTTATAAAATTTCATGCTATACATAAAATTTTATAAGGCAATAGCAACCCGAGTCCTTTGGAAATAGTATCTGCTCCCAAAACCTAAGCTGTTTTTATACTTAGACAAATGTTCTCTTGCATCCTTTCATCCTCAAAATACAAAAATACGTGCAATATTAAAAAATACTAATAATGCAATGACATCGACTACTGTAGTAATCAATGGGCCTGCCATA
>CAZCDP010000159.1:0-3704 GCA_964497675.1 uncultured Candidatus Epulonipiscium sp. | reverse complement strand
CACCCGCTCCCGTTCTTTTTGTGCAGCCTGCTCACCGCCAAAAGCAGACTTTTAATATTGTTTTCTTCCTGCTGCAACAGGAAACTCCATAGACTCCCGATATTTCGTCACAGTCCGTCTTGAAGTTTTGACACCTTTTTCATGGAGGGCTTCTGCCAGCGCCCTATCACTTAAAGGAGAACTTTTATCCTCTTTCTCAATTAGTTCCTGTAACATTTTTTTGATACTATGAGAAGAAATGGCTTCCGCGTCTTTTGTCACAATACCTGTGGAAAAGAAGTACTGAAGGGGAAAAACGCCCTTGCTGCACTGCACATATTTATCCCGCACCGCTCGGCTTACTGTGGATTCATGAATTCCCACCTGCTCTGCCACGTCGAAAAGGCGCATGGGACGAAGTTCCCCATTCTTTTTTCCGAAAAACTCCTTCTGCAAAGCTACAATCCCTTCCACGGTTTTTATCAAGGTAGCATCCCGTTTCCCAATGCACTGGATAACCCATTCCGCTTGCCGAATCTTTCCGCTGATATAATCCTTTGCCGCATTGGAAGTATCACTGACTAAAATATCCTTATAGTAACCGTTGATTTTCATTTGCGGTGTATATGCCTTGTTGATAATGACCTGGAAATTCTCCCCTTCCTTTTGTACCATCACATCAGGAATGATATACTCCGTTTCCTCCGCATTGGCAAATCCGCTGCCTGGTTTGGGGTTCAAATCTTTGATGATCTCGCTGGCTGTGACTACCTCAATCATTTTGACCTTCAAATTTTTTGCAATGATAGGAAGCTGATTCTTTCCCAAAAGCTCCAGATACTCAGAAATAATAGTTTCACAAAGGGGATAGGGCTTTTCTCTGCGTTTCATTTGGATCAAAAGACATTCTTGCAGATTCCTTGCGCCCACGCCTGCCGGCTCTAAGCCCTGAATCACTGCCAAAGCATCTTCTGCTTCCCGTCCTGTCAAACCAAATTCTTTTTCTGCCGCCTCCAATGCCCCTTCGTCCAGATAACCACTGGGCTGAACGCTTTCCGCCAGATAACGGGAAGCTTTCAAAAGCTTCTCGTCTAAATGAAGTATATTGATTTGAAACAAAAGATATTCACCAAGGCTTTCCCGATTCCCCTTCTGGAACTTCCAGTCATCGTTTCCCTGCTCGTCTTCCCGTTCTTCCTGATAATACCGGTTGTATTGCCCATCCGTAGCATCCAGCCACTCCAGCTTCTGACACAGTTTATCAAAACACTCCTCTTTCTCTTCTTCTTCCTCCCATTCCACCACAGGATTTTCCACCGCCATTTCCTGTATGTATTCAGAAAGAGCAAGGGTGCTCATTTGCAGAATCTCGGCAGACTGCTGCATTTTTTGTGACAAAACCTGTTTTTGCACCAAGCTCAAAGTCAAATCCACAAAAACACCTCCTTCCATAAAACTGACCTATTTTATTATTATACAATAAATCTGCTTAAAAAACCAACATTGTCACAAATTTAGCAAGAATCATGCCAACTTTTTGCTTATATTCGTTTAGATTTAAAAATTGTTCATGAAATTACGCAAAAAAAACTTCTTTGATTATGGTAATATATTATCATTTACATTTGTGCATAATAATAGTAAACTAAGGTTGCAGCATATAATTAGCATGCAAAATAAACTGCGTTTTACACAAGACGAGTTTTGGCAGCCTCTTTATATATTAGGCACAGGCTTTTACCCAGTATAAACAATACAACGGTAAGGCCATGTTTTTATGAGAAAATAAAATATTTTTCCTTTTTTTCATAAAATGTGTTGAGAAGTCTGTCATTTTGTATTAAAATAGTGCTGTTAATCATATGCATCTATATTTTTTATAAAAAATGCAGTTCAAAAAAATGTGTTTTGATAAACAACCTGTCAAAACGCATAAAAACTACTAGAACAGAGGGGGATAATATGCAAGCTTTAACGTTCAAACGTGGAGTTCATCCGCCGGATGGAAAAGCTCTTTCCGCAGAGCAGCCCATTAAGGTGATACTTCCAAAGGAAAATTCAGAACTGTTCTTTCCTATGTCGCAGCACATAGGAGCACCATGTGAGCCGCTGGTTGCAGTAGGCGACTATGTTAAGGTAGGACAGAAAATTGCAGAATCTCAGGCATTTATGTCTTCTCCAATTTTCTCAAGCATATCTGGTGAGGTTGTCGACATCAGACCTATGCTTGTACCGGGCGGTGCTACCGTCAAAGCAATCGTTGTTAAAAACGATGCTAAAATGGTGGAAATTGAAGGTTTAAATCAAGTTCATGATTACACAAAAATGACCAACCAAGAAATTCTCGACTGCATCAAAAACGCAGGCGTTGTTGGTCTGGGCGGTGCCGGCTTCCCGACTCATGTCAAACTGGCTCCTCCAAAAGACCAGGTCATCGATCATATCCTGATCAATGCTGCAGAATGTGAACCTTATTTAACAACCGACTACAGAATCATGTTAGAAGAATCTGACAAGGTTGTCAGAGGTTTGCAGATTATGCTGAAGCTCCACCCTGGTGCAAAAGGCGTAATTGGCATTGAAACAAACAAACCAAAAGCAATCGAAGCTATGACAAAAGCCTGTGAAGGCATTGACAACATCACTGTTCAGCCTCTCGTTACAAAGTTCCCACAAGGCTCTGAAAAACACCTGATCTACTCTGTTACAAAAAGAGAAGTAAAATCAGGCGCGCTTCCTGCCAGTGCAGGCTGTATCGTAGACAACGTTGACACAGTTGTTGCCATCGAAAGAGCCCTCTTTAGAGGCAGACCGTTAATGAGAAGAATCGTTACCTTAACAGGCGGCGGCGTTAAAAACCCAGGCAACTATAAGATTCGCCTTGGTATGACGTTCCGGGACATCGTGGAAGCAGCAGGCGGCTTCAAAGAAGACAATCCACCTGTGAAACTCATTGCCGGCGGCCCTATGATGGGACCCACCTTGTTTACCCTTGATGTTGCAACTGTAAAAACATCTTCCGCTCTTCTTTGCCTTACAAAAGAAGAAGCTTTTATTCCGCCTGAAAGCAACTGTATCCGTTGCGGCAAGTGTGTAGACCACTGTCCAATGGGCTTGATGCCATTCATGCTGAACCAATTTGCCATCAGAGGCGACGGCGAAGGCTTCGTAAACCATCATGGTCTTGACTGTATCGAATGTGGTAGCTGCTCCTTTGAGTGTCCCGCAAAACGTCAGTTAGCACAGTCCATCAGAGCTACGAAGAAAATCGAAGCTGGTAAAAAAGCAGCAGCAGCAGCAAAGGCAAGAGCAGAGGCATCTAAAGCAGCAGAGGCTAAAAAATAAGAAGGGGGATAAATGAAATGGGAAATTTTGTAGTATCAGCTACCCCTCACGTCCGTTCTAAGGATTCCATCCAGGGCATCATGCGTGATGTTGTGATAGCGCTCGTTCCTGCAAGTGTGATGGGTATTTACTATTTTGGTTTCAAAGCACTTATGCTGATTCTGATTTCAATCGTATCAGCAGTTTTCTTCGAATATTTATATCAGAAATTAATGAAAAAAACAGTTACAGTCAGCGATTTGAGCGCTGTTGTAACGGGTTTACTTTTAGCACTAAACATACCTGTTTCCGCACCATTATGGATGCCGATTGTAGGTAGTGCATTTGCTATTATCATCGTAAAACAGCTCTTTGGTGGTCTTGGTCAGAACTTCATCAAC
>CAZCDP010000158.1:0-3713 GCA_964497675.1 uncultured Candidatus Epulonipiscium sp. | reverse complement strand
CTTTTGAAACAAAGTTTTCAGAAGCAATCAGTTCGATGTTTCCTTTCTGCCGAGCCATTTCCTGCTCTATGGCGTCCATAACCTCAGGATCTGCTTTTTTAATCTCGCTAAAGTCTAAACTACTCATTTTTAGTCCTCCTTAAAAATTGGTTAACGTTCATAGAAGCAAAACAAACGGCCTCTATATAAAGTCATTTGTCCTCAATAGAAAAACAAATATGATTATACCATATTTTATATAAAAAGCCAAGCCTTTCAATTTTCTTCCTATTTTTCTCCTTTTCGCATCACAAATACAAAATAACGTCCCGAATTTGTGTAAAATAATACCGACCAAACAATGTTCTGGTTAAGTAAAATTGTAGCATTTTTATCTATTATTTTTATAATGCTTTTTAATTGATAGAACTATTTTTATAATAGAAAACCACTGCTGTTTTGTCTGCACAACTAACAGTTAGAAAGTTTTTGTCATATGTACATATTTTTTTACAAAAAAGTACGAGATGATTTTACCTCTACTACCATTTATCGTGGAACCCAAAAATAAACGAAGATAAAAAGGCTGTTACTCCACTAACTTAATAGGTTAGTTTTACAACAGCCTTTTTACTAATTAATCTGGAATAAATAAACCTTCATCTGTATCACCATTATTGGTATCTTCAACTGGTGGCTGTGGTTCCGCAGCTTCACTGTTTCCTGCACCAATCGGTGGTACTTCATTCGAAGAAGTGCCCGGATATTCGCCGCCAATAGGTATCTCAGAATTAATCTCATGCTCATCGTCTTTTACTTTTGTTTCCGAATTATGCACTGTACAGGTTTCATTAATATTAATATCAACTTTGCCATTGGCAAGCTTACTGGGTTTATTCACAATAACACCCGTAGATGGGTCTACCGCCAAGATTACATCAGCTACATGTTCTTTAGGACAGTATTCATTGGCTAATTTACCTGTAGATAAATCTACACGGAAAGATTTATGATAATCACAAACTTTTGTTGTGGAGCCAAAATCCGCAGCGCTTAAATCTGAAGAAATCCCATTTCCATAATAATCTTTGCCACATAATTCCGAAGGAACACAACCAGAAGCAGAGCAATAACTTCGGGTTACAATACCTTCTGGTCGTTCAAACACCTTGTTTTTCATGCCTGCATGGATTTTCTCCATAACATCCCGCCACAAAAGCAGATGATAACTTTTATCATAGGTGATTGATTTTGGATTATCATAGCCAAGCCAGATACCCGCACAATAATATGGTGTATATCCCGCAAACATCAAGTCTTTGTTATCATTGGTAGTACCCGTTTTACCGGCAATATTCATTTTGTAGCCTCTAAAGTTGGCAAGACGACCTGTTGCACTTCCGCCGCCGGTAATAACATCTTTCATCATGTCCGTCAGCATATAAGCCGTTGTAGCTTTCAGCACACGTTTTGGTGTGTCTTCATTTTTAAGTAACAGGTTTCCCTTATGGTCGTAAATTGTTGTATAAAAATGTGGTGCATTATAGACACCGCCATTGGCAATCGTAGAATATGCTGCTGTCAGTTCTAATACAGAAACACCATCTGTCAAACCACCCAGAGCCGTCGCCGGACCTTTATCTGTCTGAATCTTGCCGTTGCGCTCTTCCCTGTCAACCAAAGAGGAAAACCCAAAATTTTCCAGGTATTCAAAGGATTTTTCTACACCAACCTGCATGATGGTCTTTACTGCCAAGATATTCATAGAGTCCCTAATACCTTCCCTGACGGTACAGGGTCCCTTATACGTATTGTTCCAGTTCTTTGGTGACCATCCGCCCACACTATATGGCTCATCAATAATCACAGAACCCGGCATTACAAGCCCCATATCAATGGCAGGTGCATAAGATGCAAGAGGCTTAAAACAAGAACCCGGCTGACGGAGCGCCTGTGTTGCACGGTTGAACACTAAATCACCATGTTTATCACCTCGCCCGCCGACCAATGCCTTCACCTCACCATTATGATAGTCCATAATAACCATAGAAGACTGGAGGGATTCTGTAACAATCAGTTTATCCAATACTAAAGTATTGGTATTATTTAAAAATTCTGCTTTAACCGATTCTACAAAAGCATCCACTTGACTTTCCGATGTTACCGTCGTAGTTTTCGTATGATGTGTCTGTTCTTCCGTCTCATTGTCCATAACGGAAAGTGTATAAGAAACGTCCAGTGTATTGCCCTTCGGCGGGAATAACGCAGGGTTTTTATAGGATTCCTCCATGGTTTTCTGTATATTAGAATCAATGGTAGCATTGATTTTTAAACCACCGCTATAAATCATATTATAAGCTTGAGATTTGCTCATTTTCTTTTGTTCCATCAAATCTTCCGCAATCTGAACGATAAGAGCATCCACAAAATAACTATGGCTCGCTAGTGTCGTATTGTCTTCTTTCCCATTCCCCACCAGATTGGCATAGATATCTTCTTTTGCAGCCTCATAATACTGCTTCTCTGTAATAAAGCCCAGTTTCTTCATTTTACCCAGAACTGTCATCTGCCGTTCCTTATTTTTATCCGGATGGCTAATCGGAGAATACAAGGATGGATTCTTTGTAATTCCTGCAAGGCTTGCACATTCTGCCAAATCCAATTCATCAACAGTTTTTCCAAAATAATACTTCGATGCGGCCTGTACACCATTTAAGCCATGGTTCAAACCGATACTGTTGAGGTATAATTCCAATATATATTTTTTTGCCTTTTCTTTAGAACCAAACTGTTTCTCCAGACTTTTTTCAAAACCGAGAGCCAGATACTGCTCTTTTATCTTACGTTGAAGTTTTTTTTCACTGGTAAGCACCTCATTTTTAATCAGCTGCTGTGTTATGGTACTAGCACCCTGTGAAAAACTGCGATTTTTGACATTGGTAACTACTGCCCTAGCAATACCCCTCATATCAACACCATTATGCTCATAAAAACGTTCATCTTCAATGGCAATTACAGCTTTTTGCAAATGCATGGGGATAATATCCAACTTTGCGTACTCTCTATTCTCTTTTCCATGTAGCTTATCTATTTCATTACCATTGCTGTCATAAATAAAAGATGTATAGGATTCCGGCACCACATCTTCTGTATTCAGCGCATTGGTGCTTCCTACAATCCCCATTACCGCACCAAGAACAGCGCCTCCTACCGCAAAGCCTGCTACAATCATTACAATAAGTATTAATCTTAAAATTACGCCGCCAACACTTCTTTTCCGTTTTTTTCTGCGTTTTCGCTTTTTGGTCTGAGGCCTGCGACTCGTATTTTGGGAATTACTCATTACCAAAAACCTCCTTTATCATTACTGATTATAACAGATATGGCCAAATAGATAAAGATATTTCTCGTGCAAATTTATTCCTTTTACTAAAAACGGTTTTATTCAGCCTTATTTCTGGGAAAATCCTCCACTGACTATAATAAAAGTATGACTTAATTTTGTAATCTATCAACCAAAACACTGACATTTTTTTATTTTCGCCCTTTTCCCTATGTAAAAAGAAACTGGTCAGATTCAGCTCCCAAAATCATAAGCTTTCTAAAGAGGTGAATCTCATGTTTGTTAAACGAAAAAAGAAAAAATATAAAAAGCAAAAGCACTTTTCAAAACTTCTGCTTTTGTTTCTAAGCGTTTTTGTTTTTGTCTTTGTCCTTTTGGTTCATTGCGACAA
>CAZCDP010000157.1:0-3753 GCA_964497675.1 uncultured Candidatus Epulonipiscium sp. | reverse complement strand
TGTACCCTCGTGGGTATCGCCGATCTTATAATTACGTCCTGTGTAGAACAAAATACGTTCTGTAAGAGTAGTCTTACCGGCATCTATATGAGCCATAATACCAATATTTCTGGTCTTGGCGAGTGGAAACGCTCTGTTTGCCACACTTACTCCTCCTTTGTTTTCTGATTCAGGACACCTGAAAAAACCCTCTAAAGAGTCTTTCCAAAAACATCCCGTTTAATCCTGAATGATTACCATTTGTAATGGGAGAATGCCTTGTTTGCCTCTGCCATTTTGTGTGTTTCATCTTTTTTCTTCACAGCGCCGCCGGCATTGTTCAAAGCGTCAGTAATCTCACCTGCTAAACGGTCAACCATTGTTTTTTCGCCACGTTTTCTACTGTAAATTGTTAACCAACGAAGACCCAATGTGCGTCTTCGTTCCGGTCTGATTTCCATAGGAACCTGGTAAGTAGCACCACCTACACGGCGAGCCTTAACTTCCAGAACCGGCATGATGTTATTCAATGCTTCTTCAAAAGCCTCTAATGGTTCTTTTCCTGTTTTTTCTGCTACTTTATCGAATGCACCATAAACAATCTTTTCCGCAATACCCTTTTTACCATCCAGCATAATACTGTTAACCAGCTTTGTTACCAATTTACTGTTGTATAAAGGATCTGCTAAAACTTCTCTTTTTGCAACATGTCCTTTTCTTGGCACGATTCTTCCCTCCTTAATGAATAAATATATTCTCGGTACTTCGTGGGGCAATGCCACCACGTTTTCATGCCTTAAACTTAATCATCTATATCAGCAATCGCAGATTGTATTGATCTGTATAAGGCACTACTCAAACTACTCTTTTTCTCTTACTTTTTCGCTTTAGGGCGTTTTGCGCCATATTTGGAACGAGCCTGCATTCTGTTTGCAACACCTGCTGTATCCAGTGAGCCTCTGACGATGTGGTAACGAACACCTGGTAAGTCTTTTACTCTACCACCTCTGATAAGAACAACACTATGCTCCTGAAGGTTGTGACCTTCACCAGGGATATAAGCTGTTACTTCAATACCGTTGGAAAGACGAACTCTGGCAATTTTTCTTAAAGCGGAGTTTGGTTTCTTAGGTGTGGAAGTTTTTACTGCTGTACAAACACCACGTCTTTGAGGAGAAGAGATGTCAGTAGCTTTCTTCTTTAAAGAGTTCAGACCCTTCTGCAAAGCTGGAGCTGTAGATTTCTTCTCAACCGTTTGTCTACCTTTTCTTACTAATTGATTAAATGTTGGCATTTAATTGCACCTCCTTACAAAATTAATACATTTTCTGCCATTGCATAACTTCAGTATTTATAAATATGAGCATAACACAAAATGCCCCATTTACAGACACTAAGAAATCTTATCATCGGAAACTTGAAAAGTCAAGCATTTTCCCACAACTAATGCAAACTTCTTGTAAAAAGTACGGTTTCCGAATCTTCCTCTTTCCGATTCGCAAAATTCCAAAAAACACCGCTTCCATTTTTTTGTTAAAAAATTTATGTTCACACATTCTATCTGCTTTTGCCATCCTATTTTTGACACAAATTAAAAACGCCTCTGCCCTTATGGTCTTGTTTACCATAATTTCAGAGGTGTTTTTTGTTTAATTTGTTCCCATAACCTGCTCAAATCTCTTCCCTGTTGCTTCACAAATGGCACAAATCTTATCCACAAAAGTTACTACATAAGATTCTTTATACCTAGGGGGTACCAAGGTACAGGGCCACATATGTTTTAAAATCGCGTCTTTTTCAATAGCATTCAATTCGCAAATTTTTTTGGCATTGTCGTAGGCCACTCTTGGGTGCCAGGAAGCATGATTGCTTCTATGAAACTTCGTAATACGCCAGTCATAATAAAACATATCATGAAGCATTCCCGCCCTAGCGGCAGAACGATAATCCCAGCCTAAAAAACGACAAACCAAAAAGCTGTAATAGGAAACATTAATACTGTGCTGCAATCTGCTGGTATGGCAATGCTGTTCACATTGATCCAGTTTTTGTATTTTTTTATTATCCATAATATCCCAAACACAAGACATATATTCCACTGCTAATATATCTTCTATATCTTTCAGATTAATCTTTGAACCAATAGCCTTTTGCATAATCCTCTCCTTCATTTCATAAATATTATAAACATCGAACATATTGCTTTACATAAAGCAGTATATCACAAAAGGCATAAAAAATCATCAAAAATTTTAAGATTATTTTTCTTTGGGATTACACACAAGTGCCGTCAGAAAAGCGAATACAACAGCAGCTGTAATACCGCCTGCCGATGCCTTTAGCCCTCCGGTAAATATCCCCAGAAGCCCTACAGAATCCACTTCCTTCATAACCCCTTTTGCCAGATTATATCCAAATCCTGTTAACGGTATCGTTGCACCTGCCCCTGCAAATTCTTCAATGGGTTTATAGATGCCCAAACCACCCAAAACGCAGCCAACACAAACAAAAAGCACCAAAATCCTACCGGACATCATTTTTGTTTTGTCAATCAAAAGCTGTCCGATGACGCAAATGATACCGCCAACTATAAAGGCTTTTACAAATTCCAAGCGAAACACCTCTTTTTACTCAAATTTTGCTCTGCTTTCTATGACAACGCCATGGGCGATTCCAGGAATTGTTCCTCCCTGCTGACAGGACGTAGGACTCATCAAGGAGCCTGTGGGAATAAACAACATTCTTCTGACTTCTCCTGTTTGGAGCTTCCGATAAAAATATGCACCGAAGGTCACTGCCGCGCAGGCACATCCGCTTCCGCCGGCATGGGTGTCTTGCGTTTTTTTATCAAAAATTTCAATGCCGCAGTCCGTATAGTTTTCGCCCATTTCGTAGCCTTCCTCTTCCATCAGCTCCACGACCAGCTGATGACCGATATGCCCCAAATCTCCCGTAGCAATGACATCATAATAATCCGGTGTCCTGCCCGTATCCTGAAAATGAGCTGTCAACACATCCACCGCCGCCGGTGCCATGGCGGCTCCCATGTTCATGCTATCCGTTATACCCATATCTACAATTTTACCTGTTGTGATTTCTGTAATGACAGGTCCATCTCCTGTTTTCCCAAGTACTGCTGCCCCGTCCCCGGTTACCGTCCACGATGCACTGGGCGGTCTTTGGGTACCCAATGCCAAAGGAAAGCGAAACTGCTTTTCTGCGGCACAAAAATGACTGGAAGCCCCAACTAAAATGTCATGAGCAAACCCTCCGTCTATCAGCATAGAACCAAGGCTCAAAGATTCTCCGATGGTAGAGCAGGCACCAAATAACCCGAAAAAGGGAATTTTAAAATCCTTGACGCCAAAGGTGGAGCCTGTACACTGATTCAACAAATCGCCGCATAAAAGATAGTCCATATCCGATGCTTTTTTATGTGCCTTTTCCACTGCCATCTGCAAGGTATCCGTAACAAATTTGCTCTCAGCCTTTTCCCAGCTTTCCTCTCCGTGAAGCACATCCGCCACTACTTTGTCAAAATAACTTCCCAAAGGGCCCTCCCCCTCTTTGGGGCCGACAACAGAGGCTGTTGATAAAATCACAACAGGCTCCTCCAGTTTAACAGTCTGACTTCCTATTTTTTTATTTTTCAATCCGTCTTTCCTCCTATCCTAAAAAGTAATACAGAATTCCTACAGCCATTGATGTCAATGTACCGTACACAATCACTGGTCCTGCAATCAGAAACATTTTTGCCGCCATACCGAAAACCAT
>CAZCDP010000156.1:0-3764 GCA_964497675.1 uncultured Candidatus Epulonipiscium sp. | reverse complement strand
TAGGCGGCAGGGTTAGTTGTGTTTATGGAAATGCTTGTGCCTGCATTGACATTCAGAACGCCATTGGTGCAGGTGATTTCCAGCTTTGGGTCGTAGCCAAGAAAGGTGTAACGCCCCCGATTACCCGAATCTTCAAGGCTTTCCAAAAGATAACAGTGACGGCTTACTGTTTTTAAAATTTTTAATACTTCAATGGGTGTTTTGACATCTGCATACAGAATACGGCTTACAGGGATTATTTTGTAATCGGCCGAAAAGTTTTTGGCTTTTTCTAAACTTGGTTTATACATGGTTTATCCTCCTTTGAGAAATAAAAAAAATCCGTCCATGACATAATGTCAAGGACGGATTAAATATACAAATCCGCGGTACCACCTTGTTTTAAGAGAATACTCTCTTACTCTCAACGGAATACAAACATATTCCTGACAACTGACGTATGCCTTACGTCGCAGAATACTAGGCAGAATAATGTACTTCCTGCTTTTGACTGCGCCCTCAGTGGTCCATTTAACAAACTGCGTTCTGCCGGCTTCTCAGCACCCCGGCTCTCTGTAAGTGCACGACTTGTTTTT
Organism: uncultured Candidatus Epulonipiscium sp.; assembly: GCA_964497675.1. Taxonomy (GTDB): domain Bacteria; phylum Bacillota; class Clostridia; order Lachnospirales; family Anaerotignaceae; genus CAZCDP01. The sequence goes on along the minus strand of CAZCDP010000156.1, from coordinate 3,189 downwards.
ATCTCCACTTCATCGGTTTCATGAACGGTATGAAATTGAATTCATTATAGTACTGGGTTTTTACGTTGTCAAGTAGAAAAAATGAAAAAACAAACAAAAACTAGTTGATTTCTGTTTAAATTTTGTATATAATTTTTAATTTCCTGTAAATTAGCTTTAAAAAAACTTAATTATACAGATTGTCAAAAATATATAAAACTGTAGGCATTGCCTGCGTTCGATTTTTTTTATATAATTTTCCGAAAATATAAAAAATAGTCTTGACAAATGGAAATACACCATGTAAAATTGCATACAATAAATAAAACTTGTGATTGAGAAGAGTACGTACAGTCAAACGTCTTACAGAGAGCTACCTGTGCTGGGATTGTAGCAGTCGTTGTTGTACCGAATGGACTCATGAAGGTGGGCAGAAAAGCTAAGGCTTAGTAATTCCCAACGGGGCTTCCGTCCGTTATCAAAGGAAAACGTATGATTTGTACGTTTTGAGTGGATACATATTTTGTATCAAATTAGGTGGTACCGCAGAAGCTTAGCTTTTGTCCTATAATTTTTTAGGACAGGAGCTTTTTTTATTTTGAGAGGAGAGAGAAGAGTATGAGAAAAGGAAGATTTGGCGAATTTGGAGGGCAGTATATTCCGGAAACCTTGATGCACGCTGTGCAGGAGCTGGAACAGCAGTATGAATACTATAAAAAAGACCCTCAGTTTTGTCAGGAATTAGACGAGTTGCTGCAAAAGTATGCAGGCAGACCATCCTTACTTTATTTCGCAGAAAAGATGACAAAGGATTTGGGTGGAGCAAAGATCTATTTGAAACGGGAGGATTTGAACCATACAGGCTCTCATAAAATCAATAATGTACTGGGACAGGTGCTTCTGGCAAAGAAAATGGGAAAAACCCGTGTCATTGCCGAAACAGGCGCAGGACAGCATGGCGTGGCAACGGCAACAGCCGCCGCTTTGATGGGGCTGGAATGCGAAATCTTTATGGGAAAAGAGGATACTGAGCGACAGGTATTAAATGTTTTCCGTATGGAGCTTTTGGGAGCAAAGGTGCATACTGTTACCAGCGGAACCCAGACTTTAAAGGATGCTGTGAACGAAACCATGAGAGAATGGGCTTCCCGTATGGATGACACCCTATATGTCTTAGGTTCCGTTATGGGGCCGCATCCATTCCCCACGATTGTACGGGATTTTCAAAAGATTATTGGCAAGGAAATTAAGGAGCAGTTAATGGAAGCGGAAGGCAAGCTTCCTGATGCAGTGATTGCCTGCGTTGGCGGCGGAAGCAATGCTATGGGAGCGTTTTATGAATTTATCCAAAACCCTTCTGTGAAGCTGATTGGCTGTGAAGCAGCAGGCCTTGGGGCGGATACGCCGAAAACGGCGGCAACCATAGCCACAGGAAAATTGGGCATCTTCCATGGCATGAAATCTTATTTCTGTCAGGATGATTTTGGGCAGATTGCCCCTGTTTATTCTATTTCAGCAGGGCTTGACTACCCCGGAATCGGACCGGAACACGCTATGCTCTCTGATACAGGGCGGGCGACTTATGTGCCTGTTACAGATACCGAGGCGGTAGAGGCTTTTGAATATCTTTCTCGTATGGAGGGGATTATTCCGGCTATCGAAAGTGCTCATGCCGTTGCTTATGCCAGAAAAATAGCGGCAGACATGAAGCCGGAACAGATTGTAGTCATTAATATTTCAGGGCGTGGAGATAAAGACGTGGCGGCCATTGCCAGATACAGAGGGGTGGATATTTATGAATAAGATACAGCAGGCATTTTCTAAAGAAAAAGCATTTATCGGCTTTGTTACAGGGGGCGACCCTGATTTGGAAACAACAGAGGCACTGGTTCAGGTGATGGCAGATGCCGGTACGGATATCATAGAAATAGGGCTTCCTTTTTCTGACCCTACGGCAGAAGGCCCTGTGATTCAGGCGGCAAACGAACGGGCATTAAAGGCAGGGTGTACGGTGGATAAGCTTTTTGATATGATAGGGCGTGTGCGGCAAAATGTTACGACTCCTCTGGTATTTTTGACCTATGCCAATCCTGTGTTTTCTTATGGAAAAGAGAGATTTATGCAACAGTGTAAAAAGGTACAGGTGGACGGTATCATTATACCCGATTTGCCTTTTGAGGAAAAAGAAGAATTTGCGGATGTTTGTGCAGAATATGGTATCGATTTGATTTCTATGATTGCCCCGACCTCCAAGGAACGAATTGCCATGATTGCAAGGGAAGCAAAAGGCTTTTTATATTGTGTTTCCTCTTTGGGCGTGACAGGAGTGCGAAGGGAAATTAAAACAGATATTGCGGAAATGGTTGCGATTGCCAAAGAAGCCAGCAGTATTCCCTGTGCCGTAGGCTTTGGTATTTCCACACCGGAGCAGGCGGCAAAAATGGCGGCAATATCCGATGGTACCATTGTAGGAAGTGCCATTGTAAAATTAGTGGAGAAGTATGGAAGAGAATGTGTGCCTGTTGTTAGGGATTATGTGAAACAGATGAAGCAGGCAGTCGTTTGTGCAAAGGAATAGAACAGAATGGTTTGTATGCCCGATTGGATTTTACGCAGTCGGGCTTTTTCTTTCGTTCTGGGAATAAAAGGAGAGTTGTAAAATGAAATGACAGGTAAATAAGTAAAAAATGATACAAGGTAGTTCAAACATAAAGCATGGATGTGAATTCTTAAATTTTGAAGAAATAGAGCTGTCTGTAAAACAAAAAAATAAGCGAACGAATGTGTATTATACTCATCCATATAGTTCATGGGAACGAGGAGCAAATGAGAATACAAATAAGTGCATACGATATTTTCTTCCTAATACTTACATAACATTTAAATTTGCAATTTTTCGTTTTTATGAATTATGGAAAATGCTCTTGACAAATAATACAGAAGTCGTATAATAAATATTAATCGTTAATATGTTTTGAAAGGCTGCGAAAAGAAGAGTAAGTTTTGGAGGATATAACAGAGAACCCTGTTGCTGTGAAAGGGTATATCGGAAATTACTGAACATGGTCTTGGAGCTGCGTACTGAAAGGCTTTGCCCAGTAGGCTACGACGGGAACGCCCGTAACAGCGTCAGAGTGTCGGTGGAGTTTTGCCCGCACTTGATAAGGCCTGTATTGCGAGATATTGGCGAACTAGGGTGGTAACACGAAG
>CAZCDP010000155.1:0-3765 GCA_964497675.1 uncultured Candidatus Epulonipiscium sp. | reverse complement strand
AATGAAGGAGCGGACAAAGGGCAGTCATTTGCCGGAAACCATCATTACGGATATGAGAAAGGAACTGGAGGAGGGAAACCGTTCTGTATTCAGCCGCGGTCTTTATGAAGCGGTGCTGGAAAATCTGGAAAAGAAACAGCAGACTATATTGTTTCTCAACCGAAGGGGTTATTCAACTTTTGTGTCCTGTCGAAAATGTGGTTATGTGATGACTTGTGAGGATTGTAATATTTCCTATACATATCATGCCCACGATGAGGAGCTGGTGTGTCATTACTGCGGCAGACGGATAAAAAATCCGAAAGTATGCCCTTCCTGCGGTTCCCCCTATATCAAATATTTTGGAACAGGTACTCAGAAAATCGAGGCGGAAACAAAGAAGCTTTTTCCACAGGCACGGATTTTACGGATGGACCTTGATACCACATCGGCAAAACACAGCCACGAAAAAATATTGGGGCAGTTCTGCCGGGGGCAGGCAGATATTCTCATCGGTACGCAGATGATTGCAAAGGGTCATGATTTTCCCAATGTGACATTGGTGGGAATTATGGCGGCAGATTTGTCTTTAAATATTGGCAGTTACAATGCTTCGGAAATCAGCTTTCAGCTGATTACCCAAGCGGCAGGACGTGCCGGACGGGACGAGCTGCCGGGGCGTGTTTTTATACAGACCTATCACCCCGACCATTACAGCATCCTGCTGGCGGCAAAACAGGATTACAAAGCCTTTTATAAACAAGAAATCAGAACAAGGAAATTGATGGAATACCCTCCCTTTTCCAATGTTTTTACAGTTCTCCTTACAGGGAAAGACGAAAAAGAGGTTATTGATACTGCCAATGAACTAGGCAGTATCCTGCGGTACTACAACACAAAGAAGGAGTTTGAAATTTTAGGCCCTTCTCCTGCCGCTCTGTCCAAGCTGAAAAATGACTACCGCTGGCGAATTATTGTGAAATCCAAAGAGGAAGAAGAGTTGAAGCGGTTTGTTCTGTTTTGCCGAGAAAAATTGAAAGAGAGGAAAATGAGGGGGACAGTATATCTGAATCTCACGATGAACCCCTTAGTAATTGTATAATTTTTTATTTCGTTGTATAATAAAATAGACAAATGGAATTTTTTATTTTTTAGGAGGAAGAAGAAAGATGGCAAAAAGAACAATCCGGCTTAGCAATGAAGAAGTCTTGAGAAAAATATGCAAACCTGTCAAAGAAATTACACCAAATGTATTAACCCTTTTGGAGGATATGGCGGAAACGATGTATGAAGCTAGCGGTGTGGGTTTGGCGGCACCCCAGGTAGGCATTTTAAAAAGAATTGTCATTATCGACATTGGTGAAGGTCTGGTAGAACTGATTAATCCTGTTGTTGTGGAAACAAAAGGTTCTCAGATTGGAGAGGAAGGCTGTTTGAGTATCCCCGGTGCTTGTGCTGAGGTGGAGCGTCCAGAATATGTGCGGGTGGAAGCGCAAAACCGCAAGGGCGAAAACATCACCGTAGAGGGTACCGGGCTGATGGCTGTTGCTCTTTGCCATGAAACCGACCATTTGGACGGTATATTATATATTGATAAAGCTCTGCCTACGGCAGAAGCATAGGAGGCAGAAACGATGAAAGTGATATTTATGGGAACACCGGAATTTGCCGTTCCGTCTTTGGAAATGCTCATGAAATATCATGAGGTGCTGGCGGTAGTGACTCAGCCTGATAAACCAAAGGGGCGGGGAAAGAAGATGGTATTTCCACCGATAAAGGAAGCGGCTCTGGCTCATGGCATTGAAGTGTTACAACCAAAAAAAGTGAGAGAACCTGAATTTATAGATAAATTAAGAGGCTATGATGCTGACATCATCACTGTGGTTGCTTTTGGGCAGATTCTGCCTGTGGATATTTTAGAAATGCCAAAATATGGCTGTATCAATGTCCATGGCTCTCTTTTGCCAAAATATCGGGGTGCGGCGCCTATGCAGTGGTCCGTCATAAACGGCGATAGGGAAACAGGCATTACTACTATGTATATGGCAAAAGGTCTGGATAGCGGGGATATGCTTCTGAAACGGGAGATACCTATCGAAACGGAAGATACCTATGGTACGGTTCACGATAAAATGTGTGTATTGGGTGCAGAATTATTAAAGGAAACATTAGAAGGTCTGGAAGCTGGCAGGATTCAAAAAGAAGAGCAGGCACATGATAAAGCTACCTACGCGCCTATGATTTCCAAGGAAACAGGGCATATTGACTGGAATAAAAGCTGCGAGGAAATCAGGAATCTGATCCGCGGGTTAGACCCGACACCAAATGCATATACTGTATATGGTGAGGAAGTTTTAAAAATCTGGAAAGCCGCAAAAACAGAAAAAGAATATCCCAATGCAAAAATTGGTGAAGTAGTGGAAATTACAAAAAAAGGGTTTGTTGTAAAAGCGGCGGACGGCGGTCTGCTTGTAACAGAGGTGCAGGCGCAGGGCGGAAAGCGGATGTCTGCGGATGCTTATATGTGTGGTCATGAAGTGAAAACAGGAACCGTTTTAAGATAATCAGACAAAAAAATTGAAAAACCGTATTTAAATAGACAAGGAAAATGGTAAACTAGTATTTGAGGAGGTGAAATTATGTATTTTCCATTATTTATTTTGACTTTAGCACTGACGCTTTTTGCACAGTTTTGGGTAAATGCAACCTATAAAAAATATTCAAAAGTATCCAACAAAAGAGGATACACAGGAGCGGATGTGGCAAAAGAACTTTTGCAATCTGCTGGAATTTATGATGTTTCTGTGGAAATGATTGGCGGAAAGCTTACAGACCATTATGACCCCCGCTCCAAAGTTCTTCGTCTTTCCCAGGATGTTTACAGCAGTACTTCCGTAGCGGCGCTGGGAGTGGCGGCTCATGAAACGGGACACGCCATTCAAGATAGCACAGATTATGCTTTTTTACGTCTGAGAGGAATTATGGTGCCTGTGACCAATATAAGCTCCAAGCTATCTATTCCATTGATTTTCATAGGTATGTTGTTTTCCGGAAGAACAGGATACACTTTAATGATGTTGGGTGTGCTTTTGTTTGGGCTTATGGTGGTGTTTACACTGGTTACACTGCCTGTGGAATTTAACGCTTCCGGTCGTGCCATTAACCTTCTTTCAGATTATAATTTTTTGGATGAGGATGAACTGGGCGGTGCCAGAAAAGTGTTGAGAGCGGCGGCTTTGACCTATGTGGCGGCGGCATCTGTTGCCATTGCAAACTTTTTACGACTTTTGGCTATGGCTAGTTTTTCCAGAAACCGAAATTAAATGATATCAAGAAAAAAATCGACAGAGAAGACTGTTTGGTTTTGAGGTGAAAAGGGCTGATTTCCTCACACAAAGAAAACTTTTGGGGGAATCGGCCTTTTATAATGCAAAAAAATCTGAAAAATGTGTATGTTTTTCGGGGGAAAAGGCAAAGATATGACAAAAACTGTTGCGGCAGGGGCATTCATCATGTAAAATATAATTTTAAACAAAATTATGAAAGTTTAGAAAAAGATATTTCAAATATAAGAACAAAACCAATAGAAGAGCAAAAAGTAGAAGAGAAAATTAATAATGATCCAACTAATTCTACTGAAGATTTAATAAGTGATATTGATAATATGATTTATACATTATCAGAAGAAGATAAAATTATGGAACATCAAAATATGAATGATATGAATAATCAAAGTATACCTATTTCTAATGATAATGATAAATTAAATGATAAACTAACTCAACA
>CAZCDP010000154.1:0-3838 GCA_964497675.1 uncultured Candidatus Epulonipiscium sp. | reverse complement strand
AATCACAACGCCTCGTTCCGCAGCCTGGGCGATAATCCGTTTGATGGTACCTTCCATATTCCCCTGCTGCACCATAATTTTTTCAATATCTCTACCACTTCGAAAAACCTCTAGAATGGCGTTTCTTCCTTCTAACTGATTTTCGTTCCATACCTTTTCTTCTCTTTTTTCCACGCAAACCCTCCTTTTCTTATGCACAGAAAGCCGATGGGTTTTTGCTCCTTTCGGCTTTCAAATATTTTTATTCTATTGTTTTTTGCGTTTCCATACCCAGTTTAAAGAGCGTAATGGCTCTATCCAATTTTCCGTCCAGGTACAAAAAGCCAAAAACTGCTTCCAGACCCGTAGCATGGCGATAATCCATTAAATCTGCATTTTTCGGCACAGTAAACGATTTCGCATTCCGCCCCCTTTTAAAGACAGCAGCTTCTTCCTCGGTGAAACAATCTGCAATACGAAAATACATTTCTGCCTGTGCGTTGGCATTCACAATGGCTCTTGCCTTTTTGTGCAGTTTATTTACCGGCGCATTGCCCGCAGAAAGCACCAGCGTCCGCACAAGAATCTCAAAAACCGCATCACCAATATAGGCAAGAGCAAGGGCAGAGAGTACTCTAGGATTTTCACCCTTGTGTCCCCCACCTAAAAATATTACTTCAAGACTTTCCAAATCTCCCATAAATCTAACCTCTAAACCACTGTACACCTTGACGTGTATCCTTGATGGTAATTCCCATGGCTGTCAACTGTTCACGGATGGCATCTGCTGCTGCAAAGTCTTTGTTTTTCTTCGCTTCTGTTCTTTTTGCAATCAATGCTTCGATTTCAGCTGTATCTTCATCTACAGCTTGCTCTACCTGTTCTTCAACGATTCCCAATACACCACAAAGATGCTCCAGCATATCTTTTGCTTTTAATGCCAGTTCTTTGGACATAGCTTCTTTCACTGCTTTGTTGATAAAACGCACCAGTTCATAAATTGCTGAAATAGCATCTGCTGTATTAAAATCGTCGTCCATTGCGGCTTCAAACTGTGCTTTATATTTTTCCAATTCTAAAACACTTGCTTTTTCTTCCTCTTTTAAAGGAACATCTCCGCAATGGTCGATATAATAATTCAAGTCTTTTTTACAGTTTTTAATTCTTTCCAGACCATTCTGGCTAGCTTGCATCAGTTCTCTACTGAAATTGATAGGGCTTCTATAATGGCCGTTTAAGATAAAGAAACGAATGACTTCATAGGGAAAATGAGATGCTATATCTCTTACTGTAAAAAAATTTCCCAAAGATTTTGACATTTTTTCATTGTCAACCGTAATAAATCCATTATGCAGCCAATATTTTGCAAAAGGCTTCCCATTTGCAGCTTCACTCTGTGCTATTTCATTTTCATGGTGTGGGAAAATCAAATCTTCTCCGCCTGCATGAATATCAATGGTGTCACCCAAATATCTTTTAGCCATAACAGAACATTCAATGTGCCATCCCGGTCTGCCCTCACCCCATGGAGAATCCCATTTTGGTTCACCGGGCTTATATGGTTTCCAAAGTACAAAATCAGTGGGATTTTTCTTTGCATCGTCAACAGAAACACGTTCACTGGCACCCGCAATCAATTCTTCCAGATTTTTTCTGGATAATTTTCCATAGCCAGAAAAAGACTTTGTATTATAATAAACAGTTCCCTTTTCCTCATAAGCAAAACCCTTTTCTATTAATGTCTGAATCATTTCGATGATATAATCCATTTCTTGAGTCACACGGGGATGTACTGTCGCACGCTTTACATTAAGCCCGTCTGCATCATGGAATGCTTCCTGAATATAGGTATTGGAAATCTCTTCCATCGTACTATTTTCTTTGTTTGCTCTGTTTATAATCTTATCGTCTACGTCCGTAAAGTTCTGAACATAGGTAACTTCGTATCCCTTATATTCCATATAACGCCTTACTGTATCAAACACTACATAAGGGCGGGCATTACCAATATGAATGAAGTCATAAACCGTAGGCCCGCAAACGTACATTTTTACTTTGCCTTCCTGCTGGGGAAGGAATTCTTCTTTTTTTCTTGTCAAAGTATTATAAAGCTTCATATACATTCTCCTTTTCCATCTTCAATAAACAGAAGTATTTCTGCCTTGCTGTCAATCGATTTGACACGTTACTCACCAAAATAAAAGTTTATCCAGATTTTTAATTAAAATAGAAAACCAACCATCAAAATCTTGAAATCCCAGTATTTTTTTACACTTAGGGACTTACAGTCCCTATAACGCCTTTCTTATGGAATTTAATTTTTTAATAAACTAAAACAAAAATGTTCCAGTTTATTTTTATGCTCTTCCTTCTCTTTATTGTACCTTGTTTTCACTCATTTTTACAAGTATTTTCTCAATAACTTTTAATCTGTCGGATAGGTTTCGTAAATCTCGGCTGACAGGGTCTGAAATCCGAACCTGATCTAATGTGTCTGACGGATGATATCGAATATCTTCTTCCTCCCTAGTGGTGCATCTTGCAGGTACCCCGACAGCTGTGGAGTTCGGCGGCACATCCCGTAAAACAACAGAACCAGCACCAATTTTAGAATTTGAGCCGATGACAACAGGACCCAAAACCTTGGTTCCTGCACCAATTAATACATTATCTTCAACCGTTGGATGACGTTTTCCTGTATCTTTTCCTGTTCCCCCAAGCGTAACTCCTTGATAAATCAAAACATTGTCGCCAATTTCGCAAGTTTCACCAATGACAACACCCATTCCATGGTCGATAAAAAATCCTTTGCCGATTTTCGCACCGGGATGAATTTCAATACCAGTAATCCATCTGGAAAATTGTGAAATAAATCTGGCAATAAAGTAATGGTGTTTTTTATAAAAAAAGTGTGCAGCTCTATGAAAAATAGTAGCCCAAAAACTTGGGTATAACAAAACCTCAAAATTCCCCTTAATAGCAGGGTCTTTCTCCTTAACAACTCTAATCGCATCGCGAAGCAATGTTCGCACCTCCTTAAATTTATACAATTTTAATTTTTAATAAAAAAAACTTCGTCTTTGCATACGCAAAGACGAAGCTAACTCCGTGGTTCCACTTTCCTTAGGAAGATTCTTCAAATCCTCCTCGCTCTTTGATTGTAACGTTATCATCGGAAACAGACTACTGCAAATGTTCGCCCGCTCAGTTCAGGAATGCACTTCATCCTTTTTCTCCTTGTAAACAGCTCTCACCCAAGGTAATACCAAGGCCGTTTTCTCTGGCAAGTGAAAAAAAGACTACTCTTTCCATCATCACTATTTTCTTAATTCAATTTTTCTAATAAACATACAGCTGAAGCAGAAATGCCCTCACCGATTCCTGTAAAACCCATTCCTTCTTCCGTGGTGGCTTTTATATTGATTTGATCCAAATCCAGTTCCAATACACATGCTAAATTTTTCCGCATACTGTCAATATATGCAGCAAGCTTCGGTTTTTGTGCTATAATTGTAGCATCGATATTGATTATACAATACTTTTTTTCTTGAAGCAAGTATAAAACTTTATACAAAAGTTTCAAACTGGATATTCCCAAAAATTCCTGACTGCTGTCCGGAAAATGTCTGCCGATATCTCCTAGGGCGGCCGCCCCTAGAAGTGCATCCATAATAGCATGAACCAAAACATCCGCATCAGAATGTCCTAAAAGACCCTTTTCGTAGGGTATTTTGACGCCGCCCAGTATCAAATCACGATTTTCCACCAGTCTATGTACATCATACCCCGAGCCGATTCTCATAGGAACCCTCCAATCCAGCTATTAAAATAAAATAAAATGCCCGATTTGTGGAGAATT
>CAZCDP010000153.1:0-3854 GCA_964497675.1 uncultured Candidatus Epulonipiscium sp. | reverse complement strand
AATTGTGGGTTTGTCTTCAATCTGGGGTGCAGACAATTCTGCACCCTTTTATATGGCAAAAAGTCGAAGGCTTAGGGATTCTCCAAACCACCACGAGAAATGAGGTTTATCCTTTCGAGGTGCGTAGTGACCAGACGTGTGAAAATGGGGATGTTCCTCCACCAAGTCCACTTGCGATTTTTGGTAGGGAAGTTTGACAGAAGCCCCTTGTTTTATAAATCGATTTTTTCTATGTGAAATATTTTCTTTTGTGTATCATCGGGAACTGCTTTTAAAACAAAGGGAAACAATCCCGCAGAGGTTGCCAGTGTAAAATCCCGTTGGGGGCATTGAAGCTGATTTTTTGGGTTAAAAAAACGTCTACCTTCCTTTTGACGAAGGATGGCTGTTTTTTCTGCCAACGGATAGTCCTTGTTTTCCAACAGACTTTTGATGTATTCAGCACAGAAGGTATCCTCCTCAATGGGGTGGAGGGTGGCTTTTCCCATACAAACCAAAGAAACGGTTTCGGGATTTTTTGACTTGATATATTGGGCAATGGCGGGGGCGTTTACAAAGCTGCCTGTCAGAATCTCGTCGGCATGGACGGCATTGGCAATGCCTTGGGTACCTGCACTGGTGGTATGTATAATGGTTTTCCCAGTAAAATCCCTATGCTCGATATTGGCAGGGGAATTGCCATAGTCGAAGCCGGAAAGCATAATTTCGTTACGTTCCCCTGCAAGGATATAATCGGGATGTTCTTTTTTTAGAGCATACGCCAATGCTTCATCGCCAATGGGAAGGATGGTTTTTGCACCATTTGCCATAAAAAATCATTCCGTGGTGAAGGCACGGAATACGTCAATGATTACAGCAATGCCTTTTGCGGCTTTTGCACCCTCCACCAGCTGCAAAATTTGAATCTCCATAAGTTTCCTCCTAACGTGTTTGGGGGTGTAGCCAAAATTACAGCTTTAGATATTGCCTACATCCCCTTCTTGGAGGTGTTACCTCCAAACTACCACGAGGGTTTCACCCTCGACCCATAACGGAAAACTACGTTTTCCTAGAGAAATGAGGCGTACTGATTTCTCTAGGAAAGCTTTCGCCCGCCTTTTGAAAAGGCGACGGGTGTGGGCTTGCCCACAGTTTTGTATAGTTTTAACTTTAACCTAAAATATCCTTTAAAAAGCTGGTTGCTCCAAACTCTGCACCTAAGTCCAGATATTCGGAAACAGTCTGTGCTAAATCCGCAAAGGTTTTGCGTATCCCAAGATTGATATTCGGCATTACTTTTTTACCATAGGCAAGAATAGGTACGTATTCTCTGGAATGGTCTGTGCTGGGTGTGGTTGGGTCACAGCCATGGTCAGCAGTGATGAATAAAATATCCTCCTCTTTCAAGGCTGTCAGGATTTCCGGCAGTTTACTGTCAAAATAAAGCAAAGCGTCACGATAGCCCTCTACGTCATTTCTATGACCATATATCATGTCATAATCCACAAGATTGGTAAACAAGATGCCTGGGAAGTCTTCTTTGATGAAGTCAATGGTTTTTTCGATACCATCGGTGTTGTTAGTGGTGTGGTTTGTGCGGGTGATTCCCCGATGCTCAAAAATGTCCTCGATTTTTCCAATAGCCGCAACAGTTAACCCTTTTTCTTTCGCATAATCCAAAATTGTTAATCCTGTGGGCGGTAAGGAGAAATCCTTTCTGTTTTTAGTACGGGTATAGGCTCCTTTTTCTCCGATAAAAGGTCTGGCAATCACTCTTGCCACGCCATATTTTCCTGTTAGAATCATTCTTGCTTTTTCGCAGATTTCATAGAGCTTTTCTATGGGGATGACTTCCTCATGGGCGGCAATCTGAAAAACGCTGTCGGCAGATGTATAAACAATGGGATAGCCTGTTTTTTCATGCTCTTCGCCTAATTGTTGAATGATTTCTGTGCCTGACATGGCGTAATTCCCCAGTGTTTTTGTACCGATTGCCTCTTCAAAGGCATCCATGACTTCTTTTGGGAAGCCGTTTTTCGTAAAGGTGGGGAAGGGATCGGCAGTGAGTATGCCTGCCATCTCCCAATGGCCTGTGGTCGTGTCTTTTCCAATGGATTTCTCCGCCATCTTTCCATAGGCACCCAAGGGCGAGTCTACGTTTCCAAGTAAAGCGATTTCTTCTCCGTCGATATTTCCAAGACCTAGGGAACACAGATGCTTCAGCTCCATATCCGGGCATTGTTTTTTGATATTGACCAGTGTATTGCTTCCAGAATCGCCAAAATCGGCGGCATCGGGCAATTCTCCGATACCTACACTGTCCAGAACGATAATGATTGCACGTTTCATAAAAAACCTCCTTTTTATCTGATGATATCTAAAATAAGCGGTGATAGCTGTGGTTTTTCGGCTTCAATGGTAATGGCATTTTTCAAAAGTTCTGCGGCAGAACGACATTTTTCGGGAGAACTGCTGTAAATTTCAGCTAGAGTTTCTTCTTTTTTTACGGTGTCGCCAATCCGTTTTTTTAGGATGATACCTGCACCAAAATCCAGAGGTTGTTCCTTAAAGCTGCGTCCCGCACCTGTTTCCTGTGATGCCCGACCAATCTGTGCCGTATTCATGGAAAAAAGATAGCCATCTTTTTCTGCTCGAACTTCCAGTTTTTCTTTGGAGAGGGGAAGAAGGCGGTAGTCGTCCAGGATGGCAGGGTCGCCGCCTTGCTGGAGTAGGAGTTCTTTAAATTTCGCCAGACCTTTCCCGTTTTTGATATTTTCCAGAAGAAGGGCTTTGCCTTCTTCCTCTGTTTTTACTTTTCCGGCCAAAAGGAGCATATGGGCACCAAGAGTCAGGGAAACGGTGAGCAAATCGCCCTTAGCCTTACCTTTTAATACCTCTATGGCTTCCATGACCTCCAGACTATTGCCGATATACTGCCCCAAGGGCTGGTCCATGCTGCTGATAAGGGCAGTAACCTTTCGTCCGATATGCTGCCCCATAGCGACCATGATATTTGCTAAGTTTTTGGCGGAAGAATAGTCCTTCATGAAAGCACCGTTACCGCATTTTACGTCCAAAACGATACCGTCTGCACCTGCTGCAATTTTTTTTGACATAATACTGGCGGCAATGAGAGGAAGACTTTCTACTGTGCCTGTCACATCCCGAAGGGCGTAGAGCTTTTTATCCGCAGGTGTCAAGCTGTCTGTCTGGCTCATGATGACAATATTTGCAGCTTTTGCAAAAGCGATGGCGTCTGTTTCTGTAAGATTAGTTTGAAAATTTGGGATAGCCTCCAGTTTATCCAAGGTACCTCCGGAAAAGCCCAGTCCTCTGCCGCTCATTTTTACAACGGGTACACCTGCGGAGGCAACCAATGGCGCAAGAATCAGTGTGGTGGTATCGGCTACACCCCCCGTACTGTGCTTATCTACCTTGAAGCCGGGAACGGAGGAAAGGTCAAATATAGCACCGGAATGTACCATAGCTAAGGTAAGATTTACGGTTTCCTCTGTATCCAGAGAGGAAAAAAGAACTGCCATTAAAAAGGCTGAAATTTGATAATCCGGCAGACTGTTATTGGTAACACCTTCTATAAAAAAATCTATTTCGTCTTTAGACAGCTTGCCGCCGTCCCGTTTTTTGATAATCAGGTCAACAAAATTCATAGACGTGAAACCTCCTTCTGGTTATTCTTTCTTTATTATAATATACCTTATTTTACATAGAAAAACACAGAAAGTCAAAACGAAGCTTCGTTCACTTTTTTTAAGTTTATAGGGTATGGGGCAAAAGAGGTTGACTTGGCACCCCGAAGAAAGCGGGGACGTCTGAAGGACGGCTTTTGCCAAAGGCAAAAGGGCTTGACTTGGCAC
>CAZCDP010000152.1:0-3883 GCA_964497675.1 uncultured Candidatus Epulonipiscium sp. | reverse complement strand
CCTTAAAACGAATTATCGAAAAAGAAAAACCGGACAGTGTCCTTTCTACTCTGGGCGGACAAACCGGTCTTACCCTTTCCATGCAGTTGGCAAAAGAAGGATTTTTAGCAAGCCACGGTGTAAAATTACTGGGTGCAAACCCCGTTACCATTGATAAGGCTGAAGACAGACAAATGTTCAAGGATACCATGCTGGAGATTGGCGAACCTGTCATCCCTTCTGAAGTAGTAACCACTGTTGAGGATGCCATTGCATTCACCAATACTATCGGTTATCCCGTTATTATCCGCCCCGCCTTCACATTAGGAGGAACCGGCGGTGGTATCGTATATAACGAAGCAGAGTTAAAAGAAATCGCTTCCAATGGTCTGCGCCTTTCCCCTATTACTCAGATTCTTGTTGAAAAATGTATTTCCGGTTGGAAAGAGATTGAATTTGAAGCAATACGTGATAGCAAAGGTAACGTTATCACCATTTGCAGTATGGAAAACTTTGACCCTGTCGGCGTACACACCGGAGATTCTATTGTTATCGCCCCTGCTGTGACATTGTCCAATAAAGAATACCAGATGCTTCGTTCCGCATCTTTGAATATCATTGCCGCATTGGGTGTAGAAGGCGGCTGTAACTGCCAGTTTGCCCTGAACCCCAATAGCTTTGAATATGCTGTCATCGAGGTAAACCCAAGGGTTTCTCGTTCTTCTGCCCTTGCTTCCAAAGCAACCGGCTACCCTATCGCAAAAGTAGCAGCAAAAATTGCCATTGGCTATACTTTGGACGAAATCAGAAATGCTGTAACCGGCACCACTTATGCCTGCTTTGAACCTTCTGTAGACTACGTTGTTATCAAACTTCCAAAATGGCCTTTTGATAAATTTGTCTATGCCAAACGTCTTCTCGGCACACAAATGAAAGCCACCGGCGAAGTAATGTCCATCGGTACAAGCTTTGAAATGGCCATTATGAAAGCAGTCAGAGGTGCAGAAATTTCTCTGGACAGCCTCAATCTTCCAAAGCTTGAGAACCTTTCAGACAGTGAGGTCTACGATAAAATCAGCATCTGCGATGACGAACGTCTTTTCGTAGTCTTTGAAGCCTTGAAAAGAGGAATTTCTGTAGACGAAATCTATCAAATCACCATGATTGACAGATGGTTCCTCTATAAATTACGAAACCTTGTATCCTATGAAAAAGAACTGGCAGAAAACGGATTTGACGAAGATTTTTATCTGAAAGGCAAAAGCCTTGGCTATCCGGATAAAGTCATTGAACGTATTTCCGGACAAAAAATTAAAAAACCTGCGGAAGCAGTATTTAAGATGGTAGATACCTGTGCTGGGGAATTTGCTGCCCAAACGCCTTACTTCTACTCGACCTATGACACGGAAAACGAAGCACTGGAACATCTGCAGGCAAATAAAACAGAAAAACCCACCGTTATTGTATTCGGCTCCGGACCAATTCGTATTGGACAGGGTATCGAATTTGACTATGCTTCCGTACACTGTGTCTGGTCTTTAAAGGAAGCCGGTTACGAAGTAGTTATTGTTAACAATAATCCCGAAACCGTTTCCACCGACTTTGATACAGCCGATAGACTGTACTTTGAACCTCTGACACCGGAAGATGTTATGAACATCATCAGAACCGAAAAACCTTATGGTGTTGTTGTAGCCTTTGGCGGTCAGACTGCTATTAAGCTGACAAAATTCTTGGAAGCAAGTGGAGTAAAAATTTTGGGTACCCCTGCGGACAGCATTGATGCTGCCGAAGACAGAGAGCGCTTTGATGCCCTTCTGGAACAGCTTCACATTGAACGTCCTGCGGGTTTCACAGTTATGAATGTGGAAGATGCTCTGCGGGTTGCCAACCAACTGCAGTACCCCGTTTTGATGCGCCCTTCCTATGTATTAGGCGGTCAAAATATGATTATCGCCCACAGTGATGAAGATATCCTGGAATACATGGACATCATACTTTCCCATAATATCGAAAACCCTATTCTCATTGACAAATACCTTATGGGTGTAGAAATTGAAGTTGACGCCATTTGTGACGGCGAAGATATTTTGATTCCTGGTATCATGGAACATATTGAACGTGCCGGAATCCACTCCGGTGACTCCATGGCCGTATATCCTGCATGGAATGTTAGCGGAGAACTGACACAAAAGCTCATTGAATATACAAAAAATCTTGCTCTTTCCCTCCAAACAAAGGGATTGGTCAATATACAGTATGTTATTTATGAAAACCAGATTTACGTGATTGAAGTTAACCCACGTTCTTCCAGAACCATTCCTTACATCAGCAAAGTAACAGGCGTGCCTATGGTAGACCTTGCCACAAAAGCCATGTTGGGAGAAAAATTGAAAGATATGGGCTACGGAACAGGTCTTTATAAAACACCTCCTTATATAGCAGTAAAAGTGCCTGTGTTCTCCTTTGAAAAACTGATTGACGTAGATGTGCAATTAGGACCTGAAATGAAATCAACGGGCGAGGTTCTCGGTATTGGTAAGACCCTTAGCGAAGCCTTATACAAAGGCCTTATTGCGGCCGGTTATAAAATGAAGAAAAATGGTGCCATGTTTGTAACGGTTCGCGACAGCGACAAACCGGAAATCGTGGATATTGTAAAAAAATATGCGCAGTTGGGCTTTGAACTGTATGCAACAAAAGGTACTGCTTCTGTTCTGAACCGTGCCGGACTCAATGTAAAAATCGTAAATAAAATTCACGAGTCAGAAGATAACACCAAAGCACTTTTGGAAAGTGGAAAAATCAACTACATCATTTCCACCTCCTCCAAAGGCAGACTGCCAAGCCTTGACAGCGTAAAGATTCGCCGTCTGGCTGTAGAACACGCTATCCCCTGTCTGACTTCTCTGGATACAGCAAGCGCATTGGCAGACAGTCTTATCAGCCGTTTCTCCGAATACAGTACAGAACTGGTTGACATCAACCATATGCGTGAGAAAAGGATGAAGCTGTCATTTACAAAAATGCAGGCTTGCGGCAACGACTATATCTACTTTAATTGTCTGGATAACAGTGAAATCATCAGCCCAGAATCTTTGGCCGTTTCTCTCTCTCACAGACATTTCGGCATCGGCGGCGACGGCGTAGTTATCATTCAAAGGTCTGATATTGCTGATGTCAAAATGAAAATGTATAATCTGGACGGCAGCGAAGGGCAAATGTGCGGTAATGCGATTCGTTGTATCGGTAAATATTTATATGAAAATGATATTATTCCAAAAGAAAACCTGACAGTAGAAACGCTGGCTGGCATCAAAAAACTGAAATTATTCGTTCAAAATGGCATTGTGGATTCAGCTACAGTAGATATGGGTAAAGCCATCCTTGATCCTGCACAGATTCCTGTAAAGATTAAGGATTTAAAATTTAATACTGTTGTCAATTACCCAGTTAACATCAATCAGGAGGATTATCATATTACCTGTGTTTCAATGGGTAACCCCCATGCTGTTGTTTTTATGGATAATCTGGACAACTTAAATATCGAAAAAATAGGCTCTGCCTTTGAGTATGACCCTATTTTCCCAGAAAGAGTCAATGTAGAATTTGTGCAGATTATCAACCACACCACAATGAAAATGCGTGTTTGGGAGCGTGGTACAGGAGAAACATGGTCTTGTGGAACAGGAGCTTGTGCTGCCGCGGTTGCCGCTATCTTAAACGGATACTGCAACAAAGACAAAGAAATCACTGTGAAGTTAAAAGGCGGAGATATGCTCATCAAATACACTGATGAAACCGTATTTCTCTCAGGAAAAGCAGAAAAAGTTTATGAAGGTATTGTAGAAATTTAAAAATATAAAAACGCCCTCAAATCCGAATGGATTTGGGGGTGTGGGGG
>CAZCDP010000151.1:0-3904 GCA_964497675.1 uncultured Candidatus Epulonipiscium sp. | reverse complement strand
CATTTGACAGCCCATGGCTAAATTATAGAAATATTTCTGGCGTCCTGTTTGAGCCTTTTCCTCATCATTTTTCTTTCTCAAAGCTTTCATTATTTCGTCTTGCTTTATGCTTTCATTTTCCGATATTTCCTTGGTTTTCGTTTCAATCATATTGTACCACCCTGTTATTTTTTTGCCTCCATTAAATGTAGACCGTAAAAAAAGCAATATAGTATAATATAACACATTTCATGTTATTTCTCAAATAAATAATGCTCTTTTCTTTTTAAAAAATTATTCACAAATTGTTTACAAATATTCCATATTGCATTCATATTTATTGGGTAAAGTATAATCATGCTCAAACAAAACAACATAGTATATGACACTCCCCTAATGACGAAAAAAGAACCTGTCCCCGCAGGTTCTTTTTTCATGTCTATAATAGCCGTAAAGTCAAAAAAGCAAGCTTAAAATACGCAATACTGCTTCATATACTGTTCCATACGGGACAATACCGTTTCATAAGTACCCTGTCCTTTCAAATACTCATATATATCCTGTACTGAAATAATAGCATGAACTTGAATACCAAAGTCCTCGCTCACTTCCATGACAGCAGTTTTTTTCGGATTCTGACCAATTTCACAACGGTTTACAGAAATAAACATATGTTGTACACTTACGTCTGCGGCGTTTTTCAATATAGGCATGGTTTCACGAATCGCAGTGCCTGCGGTGATGACATCTTCGATGATAATGATTTTATCCCCGTCTTTTGGCTGGTATCCTACCAGATTTCCACCCTCACCATGGTCCTTTGCTTCCTTACGGTTGAAAAAATATGGCTTGTTGAGGTCATATTCTGTAGAAAGAGAAGCCGCCGCCGCCGTTACAAGGGGAATTCCTTTATAAGCCGGGCCAAACATAGCATCAAATTCTTCGTTGCAAGTTTCTTTAATCAGTTTTGCATAAAATTTCCCCAAAGCCGCAATCTGTTTCCCTGTTTTATAATTTCCTGTATTTACAAAATAGGGGGTAAGCCTTCCGCTCTTTGTTTTGAATTCACCAAAACGCAGAACATCTGCCTCCATCATAAATTCAATAAATTCTTTTTTTGTTGCTGTCAGCATATCGTTTCTTCCTTTCAATCGATAATTCCTCTGATTTCACCAATGTCTTTGATATGGTACTGCCTCATAAAATTTTCAATGCCTTCCGCTACTTCTACTGTAGCAAAGGGATTGGCAAAATTGGCTGTTCCCACGGCTACAGCAGTTGCCCCCGCCATAATAAATTCAATGGCATCCTCCGCAGTAGCAATACCGCCCATGCCGATAATCGGCACATTAACGGCTCTTGCCGTCTGATATACCATACGCACCGCAACAGGCTTGATGGCAGGGCCTGAAAAACCGCCGATTTTATTCGCCAGAACAGGACGTCTTTTATAAATATCAATCTTCATGCCTTGTAACGTATTGATTAAGGATAACGCATCGGCACCTCCGCTGACTGCTGCTCTTGCAATCTCTGTAATATCCGTTACATTGGGTGTCAGTTTTACAATCAAGGGCTGTTTTGCATATTTTTTTACTTCAGAAACAACCTTTTCTGCCATTTGGGGCTGTGTGCCAAAGGTAATGCCCCCTTCTGATACATTGGGACAGGAAATATTCAGTTCCAAAAGGTCAATATCTGCATCCGCCAAACGAGCCGCCACATCACAATATTCTTCAATGGTATGCCCGCAGATATTTACAATAATTTTTGTATCATACTGACGCAAAAAAGGTATCTCATTTTTTATAAAATAATCCACACCGGGATTTTGCAATCCAACAGAATTCAACATTCCTCCGTAGGTTTCTGCAATTCTCGGTGTAGGATTTCCCATCCACGGTACACTGGCAACCCCTTTAACGGTGACTGCCCCCAGTTTGTTCAAATCTACAAACTCACTAAATTCTCTCCCTGAGCCAAAGGTTCCCGAAGCAGTCGTAACAGGATTTTTCATCACAACACCGGCAATATTTACCTCCGTATGCAATTTATTCATCCCACATCACCTCACTGCTCCAAAAAACAGGCCCGTCCTTGCAGACCTTTAAATTTTCCCAGTCTTTTGTGCCCTGTTTTTTAATTTTTATAGCACATCCGACACAAGCACCAATACCGCAGGCCATTCTCTCTTCCATAGAAACCTGTGCATCCAATTTATTTTCTTTTGCCCAATCTGCAACAGCTTTTAGCATTACTTTAGGGCCACAGGCGTAAATCATATCCGGAGTCGGGCTGATTCTACGCACTAATTCTAAGGCATTGCCATGAAACCCATAGCTTCCGTCATCCGTTGCAACATAAACATTAGCGCCTAGTTTCTGAAATTCTTCCACTAAAATAGGATTGGTTTTTGCACCTAAAAATACCTGTACCTTTCCTTCTAAGTTTTTTACAAGCTCCAATAAAGGCGGTATACCAATGCCTCCCCCGATTACAACATTTTTACAGCAATCTTGTGTAATGGTAAAGCCGTTGCCCAAGGGGCCCATTATTTTAATGGAATGCCCTTCTGTCAAAGCTGAAAAACATTTTGTACCCTTGCCAATTACTTGATAAAGAAGACGTAAAGTGCCCTCCTTTTTATCAATCTCACAAATACTGATGGGGCGGGGCAAAAGCATCTCTCCTTTGCCTGTATATAAATTTACAAACTGTCCCGGCTTTGCTTCTTTTGCAATTTCTGGGGCAGAAAGCTCCATTTCATAAATTCCTTCGGAAAATTTCGTATTTTTCAAAATTTTCGCCATAATGATTGTTTTCATTTGTTTCCTCCTGTTACTCTTGTTTAACGCACTCTGTTTAAATCATCACGCATAGTAATCACTGCCTGTCTTGCCGCCTTGGCAAATTCTTTTTCGCTGAATTTTGCGCTGTACTCCGGTTTTTTATAGGCTGCAATGATACCTCTGGATGAATTGATAATGGCACCCATACCTTCTTTATCAAAGCAAACAGACAAATCTTCTGCTGTACCGCCTTGGGCACCGTAGCCCGGCACAAGGAAAAAGGTATGGGGCATCCTTTTACGCAAAGCAGTTGCCTGACTCGGGTGAGTTGCCCCTACCACAGCGCCCACAGAAGAATACCCATAGTTACCCATGAGCGGCTCTCCCCATTGGCTGGTAAGCTGCCCAACCTTTTCGTATAATGTCATACCACCCACGTCTAAATCCTGTAACTGACCGCTATTGGGATTAGAGGTCTTAACCAGTATAAAAAGACCTCTCTCGTAATTTTTACAGTTTTCCATATAAGGCTCGATGGAGTCCCAGCCCAGATAAGGATTCAATGTGATGAAATCTTCTCTGTAAATTTCAAATGCATTCTCTGCAATGGCGACATTTCCAATATGTCCGTCAGAATAGGCCTCCGCTGTGGAAGCAATATCACTACGCTTAATATCCCCGATGACAACAAGCCCCATTTCCTTTGCGTAAGCAATGGTTTTGATATAGCAGGCGATACCCGCAGGACCATACTGTTCATACATGGCTATCTGCGGCTTTACAGCAGGCACCAAATCATAAACTGCATCAATAATGGCTTTATTAAACTGCCAGAAGGCTTCTGCCGCACCCATAGGTGTTTTTGCATATTTTTGGTAAGCTTCTTCTTTGATATGTTCCGGAATATAGGAAAGCCTTGGGTCCAAGCCCACAACCGTAGGATTGTTGGTTTGTTTGATTTTTTCTATCAATGTATCAATAATCATTGTTTTCCCTCCGTTAACCTGCCATTTTCTACGACGATTTTGCCATCAACAATGGTATATTCCACCTTTCCCTTGACCTTGTAGCCGTCAAAAGGTGTATTCTTACTCTTGGAAGCCAGTTCGGAGGCATCCACCCTGTATTCCATATCA
>CAZCDP010000150.1:0-3914 GCA_964497675.1 uncultured Candidatus Epulonipiscium sp. | reverse complement strand
AATGTTACCATTAGCTTAGAAGGTGTGTTTCCACCATAATCATTGTTTCCCCGCACCCAATAAAATTTCAGCTGTGAAAACTCCGCCTGTAAGTCTTTGGCATCCACATCCAAATCCCCCAAATGGAATACACAATCCATACGTCCGCCAATCCGCCGAAGGACATTTCTTGCATTCTCCAAATATCCGTGGGAATCACTGAAAACCAGTATCTTCATACGTTATGCCTCCAGTTCCTTTTGCAGCATTCCTTTCATCTTTCGCAATGCTTTTCCTCGGTGGCTCACCTCATTTTTCTGTTCCGGCGTCATTTCAGCCGTTGTCATACCAAATTCAGGTACAAAAAAAATGGGATCATATCCAAATCCGTTATTGCCTTTTCTTTCATGACCAATGATACCTTCTATGGTTCCTCTTGCCGTTAATACCCTGCCATCAGGAAACGCTGCTGCAATAACACTGACAAAGCGAGCCCTACGCTTTTCTTCGGCAACCCCATCCAAAAGAGAAAGAATATGGTTATTTTTTACTTCATAAGGCGTATCTTCCCCCAGATAACGGGCGGAATATACACCGGGGGCTTTCTCCAAATAATCTACTTCCAATCCGGAATCATCTGCTAAAGTAATTTTCCCACAAGCCTTCATGATTTCTACGGCTTTTTTCTTTGCATTTTCCTCAAAGGTTTCCCCGTCCTCCACTACATCTATGGTAATTCCTGCTTCCTCCATAGAAAGGATTTTCACCCCCATGTCAGCCATGATAGCATTGATTTCTCTGATTTTCCCTTTATTCTTTGTTGCAAAAATAATTTTCTCCATGGTTCTTCTCCTTATTGCAATCTCATGCAACTCATTTTTTATCAGTTGCACCATATGTCAAATGTTTCCGCAAGCAGATTATTCTCCCTGCCTTCAATCAATATCATTATACCTTGAATTTCCTTGATTGAACAGGCTGTTTTTGTAATTTGTTCCACAAATAGCCGTTCTTGTTCCCCACTGCTGCCTTCCGCCTCTGACGAAAGATTTAACATAAGCACGCCATTTTCTACACAAACATTTATTAATTTCGTACCTTCAGGCACATAAGTAACTTCCCCTGCTATGGGGCGATAAATCAAAGAGTAATAGAGCATTTTCGCCTTGTTCTCTGTGGTACAGGAATCCGTAAATATCATTTCATGCCCTACCACCCACGCCTCTCCCTCTTCATCCCATTGGTAAAAAAAGACCTTCCCTTTTTCTTCTGCATAGATTGTTCTGGGGATAAGTAAAAGCGCCAATAGCACAATGATTCCAACGCGCAACAGTTTCATCGTCCTCACCTCTTTTTTATTGTATCTGCCCACTCCCCTAATCTCAACGGATTTCGTAGGAAATTTTCTTTCATAAAAAGGAGTAAACTATAAAAAAGCCTCTGTACTAGACAAACTCACAACAAAAATGACAAAAACGAGCCTGCTTGTCAAAACGTTATTTCCCGTAAAAAGTAAAAGAGAAGAAAACTAGGTTTTCTCCTCTTTTGCACACAAGATATTTTTTTATTTTACCGCAACTTGTAATTTGTCATCATTTCCACAATGGCATCATAAATGGCATGGGCTGCCAAATTCTGATTTTGCTCCTGTGAAATTTTTAAAGCATCACCGGGGTTAGAAAGGAAAACTGTTTCCACAATAAAAGAAGGTACTTTTGTGGCATTCAGCACAAGCAAATCATCTCTCTGCTTAACACCCCTGTTATTGGTATTTAAAGCTGATACCATATGCTTCTGCATAATAGCTGCTGCTGTCTTGCTGGTGAGCTTTCCAGCAACATCGGTAGAATGTACTTTGTATAGTGTTTCCGTTCCGTTAGGCAGGGGATTTTTGGCTGTAGAGCTATCTGCCGAGTTCATATGTATGGAAACAAAAAGGTCGGCTATATTGTTTGCCATTTTTGCACGATCCGCATTAGCAGGCCGGGCATCATCCACTCTGGTCATGTATACCTTGATATTATCATTTTGTTCCAAAAGCTGCTGCACCTTTTTCGCAACAACCAAATTCATTTCTTTTTCTATCAAACCATTTCCTCTGGTTCCTGGATCATTGCCACCGTGTCCCGCATCCAGTACTACAATTTTGTTGTAGACCTGTTTTGGATTTTTCACTTGAATATAATAATGACCGCCATCCTCCGTTATCGTGTAAGCCATAATTTGCTTTTCATTGAAGGAAAAAACAGTATCTCCATTGCCGTTATTAAATACCTGAATATCTGCCAAAACACTGTCATTCACATTGTATGTACCATAGCCATAAACAGCTTCGAAATTACCCGGCAGTGTCAGCTTATAATTCTTCACAAGATAATTGTCCGTATGCCCTACTTTATTGCTGTTAAACTCCTTCTCTTTATTCAGTGTCAAAGTTTGTGTGTTGGAATTATAGGAGAGATTTTTCAGCGTGGAGCCGTAAATCTCCAGCGTAAGGCCATTTCCATTTTGTGAAACTGTATATTCCGCCGTATCCTTTACTTCGAGGACAATTCGTACAGTTTTTTCCCCATACATAGAAGTACGTGTCGAAATCACCTCTTCCAATCCCACAACAGCAGGGTTTGCTTCTAATTGGGATACAGCATAAGGCACATCAATGACGATTCTCTTTGGACTCCCCAAAGTTGATACCGTTGCACCCAAAGGTGCTGTACCCTGTACCGTAACATAATCCTTTCCATTTTTATGTTCCATAGAAAGCCTCTGTACTGTGTTTTCAGAAAAATCCACGGCTAGACTTTTTTTATCATTGCTTTGGGTTACCTTATATTCCACTGGGGCTTTGAGATCAAATACCACTCTGGTCACCGTTACCCCTTCTATATTATGCTGAGCCGTACGGATACCGCTTACAAAAGGACTGGTATTGACAGTAATCTTATTATTAGGCATTTTCATCTGAGCATTATAAATATCAAGAATAATTCTGGTATCATCCACATGAACATTTTCATATTTTCCAATAACTCCTGATGTCTGAATAGAAAAACTCTGGGGCTTATTCATACTGGAAGGTGCAGTAACCGATGTTACAGAAATCAAATTGTTTGTAGGCTTTTCCGGTGTAACAGGGGGTGTTTCCGTACCCTTGTCATTAATGGAAACCACTCTCGTTTTATCATCCCAGCCTACGTTACAGCCCAGTGCCTCGGATATCGCACGAACAGGGATAACGGTTCTTTCATTAATGATTTTTGCTGGCACATCCATAGTAAAATGTGTTCCATTTTTGCTGCCCGTTTTATTATCAATCTGCAAGACAACAATATCATTCTCTTTTGTAACATAAACCTCCCTGGCATCGGCATTCCATGCAACCTCCGCACCCATGCTCTCAAAAATAGCTCGGGCAGGCACCAAGGTTCTGTCCTCAAGAATTACCGGAGGCATATCTGTTTCCCCCATATCCTTACCATTGATTTTAATTTTGATTTCCTCCGCACTATAATTATGCATTTTCCCGTCATAAAACAGTTTCATATTTACAATTTGTCCACCATAAGCCACAACATTTCCCGAAAACATACAAACAGCTACAGCAGACAAAAAAATTTTTTTTATGGTTTTTCTCATTTTACTTTCCTCCTGTATATGATAACTATTGAATAAGTATATCAAAAACTAAGATTTTTGTAAGGAGAAATCGGAAGTTGAAATAAAATTGTAATATTTGGCGTTTTTTATCGTTCCCCTTTTACTCAAAAACATAGCCATAAGTAACGGAAAGCAATAACCCTTTTAAAGCAGCTTCGTTCCGGAGTCGTAAAATAGGTATTGATGTTGAACAGCTAGAGGCTGTATTTACATATCATGTCTACCAATGACGGCAAGGACGGCTTTTGCCATTGGCAAATGTGCTTGACCACACCTGT
>CAZCDP010000149.1:0-3933 GCA_964497675.1 uncultured Candidatus Epulonipiscium sp. | reverse complement strand
CGTCAGAAATCCCTGATGCTATTCGTAAAGGCAAAGAAGATGCAATGAAAAACATCATTGATGTTGCCAGAAACGATGTAGACAGCATTTATCACGGAGTTGTAGGAAAATTCGGAAGTGCTAACGTATTATTAATGCCAGCTGCTGAAGGTACTGGTGTTATCGCAGGCGGTCCAGCCCGTGCCGTACTTGAGTTGGCAGGTGTCCGTAACATCAGAGCAAAATCCTTAGGCTCAAACAACAAACGTAACGTTGTCAGCGCAACCATTGAAGGTTTAACAAGAGCAACAACTCCTGAAGCTGTAGCAAAATTACGTGGTATTACTGTAGAAGAGCTCTTAGGATAAGGAGGAATTAACAGTGGCCGAGATTAAAATCACATTAGTGAAATCAACGATTGGAGCAATTCCAAAACATAGAAAAACAGTGCAGGCTTTAGGTTTGAGAAAACTTAACAGCAGCACGGTCCAGCAGGATAACGAGGCAATCAGAGGTATGGTTGACCAGGTAAAACATCTTGTTAAGGTTGAAGAGATATAATTTTTAGAAACGATTAAGGAGGTGCCAAAATGAACTTAAGCGAATTAAGACCTGCTGAAGGATCCAAACACAAAAATTGGAGAAGAGGCAGAGGTCATGCGTCTGGAAACGGCAAAACAGCTGGCAGAGGACACAAAGGACAGGGAGCTCGTTCAGGATCAGGCGGAAAAGCAGGATTTGAAGGCGGCCAGATGCCACTTTACAGAAGACTTCCCAAGAGAGGCTTCACATGCAGAAACTCTAAAGAAATTATCGCAATTAATGTTGGAACATTAAATGTATTTGACAACGACGCGGTTATAGATATTGATGCTTTAAAAGCTGTTGGTTTAATCAACAATCCAAAGGATGGTGTGAAAATTCTTGGTGTTGGAGAGTTAGAAAAGAAGCTTACAATCAAAGTAAACTACTACAGCGAATCTGCTGTACAGAAGATTGAAGCAGCCGGCGGAAAAGCAGAGGTGATCTAATTGCTGAATATTTTCATCAATTCGTGGAAGGTAAAGGAGATCCGTAATAAGATCCTCTATACCCTAATGATTTTTGCCGTTATCAGACTGGGCACTGTAATTGCCCTGCCTGGTATCGATGTGGTTGGTGTAAAAGCAGCCCAGGAAATGAACTCCACAGGCACGCTTTATACGATTATAGCCGGAGGTGCCAATGCAAGATGGTCTATTTTTGCCATGGGTATCGGCCCTTACATCACGTCATCAATCATTATGCAGCTGCTGACGATTGCTATTCCGAAACTGGAACAGTTGTCCAAAGAAGGCGAGGACGGAAGGAAAAAGATTCAGTCTTACAGCCGTTATTTGACAGTAGCACTTGCACTTATTCAAGGTATTGGCGTAACATACAGCTATAAAAGTATGTTTCTCACACAAAATCCGTTGGTATATATTTGTTCCGTATTATCTCTGGTTTGCGGTTCTACATTTATCATGTGGTTGGCAGAACAGATTACGGCAAAAGGCGTAGGTAACGGATCATCCATGGTCATCTTTATTAATATCGTATCTAACCTGCCAGCAGGTATCACAAGCCTTTACTATACAGCAACAGGCTCCGGTGCAGCAGGCGTGGCAAAAGTAGCAGGTATACTGATAATTTTACTTATTGTATTGGTATTTATCATATACCTTAACGGTGGTGAAAGAAGAATGCCTGTGCAGTATTCCTCAAAGATGGTTGGAAGAAAACAAATGGGCGGGAAAAGCACATTTATGCCAATCAAGGTCAATACATCAGGCGTTATTTCTATCATCTTCGCAATATCATTGCTTCAGTTTCCTGAAACGATTGGTGGATTTATGGCCAATAAGGGAGCTGCATTTACAAAAGTGATTGAAGTCCTCAGAATGACACACCCTATCGGTGCGGTGATTTATGTAATCCTGATTATTTTCTTCACATATTTCTATACTTCAATCGTAATAAATCCGAACGAAATTGCAGTGAATATGAAGAAAAACGGTGGCTTTATCCCTGGTATCAGACCGGGACAGCCAACCAGCAACTATATTACAAGAGTTGTAAGCCGTATCACGCTTGTTGGTGCAATTTGTTACGCAATACTAGCGCTTGTACCTGTTGTCCTTCAATGGATTTTCAAGGTAAACGTTGGTTTTGGCGGAACAACACTGATCATCGTAGTTGGTGTTGCTCTTGATATCGTAAAAGCACTGGAGTCACAGTTGCTGATGCGACACTACAAGGGATTTTTAAATGATTAATTTCAACTATTTGGGAAATGCAAAGCATTTCCCAAGGGTTGAATCGGAAGAAGAAAAGGGGTAATAGTATGAGATTAGTGCTTATTGGCGCACCCGCTGCTGGCAAAGGAACGCAGGCGAGAAGACTGATTGAATATTACAAACTGGCATATATTTCCACAGGTGATATGCTTAGAGAAGAAGTAAGCCGTGGTACGGAACTGGGGAGCAAAGCAAAAACAATTATGGCTTCCGGTGGATTGGTACCCGACGAACTGATTATTGCAATCGTAAAAGAACGTATTAAACAGGATGACTGTAAAAACGGTTTCATTTTAGACGGCTTCCCACGCACAAAAGTACAGGCAGAGAAACTGGATGAAATGGTAAGTGTTGATAAAGCAATCTATATCAATGCACCAGATGATGTGATGCTGGAAAGAATCACAGCCAGAGAAACGTGTCCAAAATGCGGCGCATCCTATAATAAAATTTCTCTTCCACCAAAAGCTACGGGAATTTGCGATGTTTGCGGGGAAAAGCTGACACAGCGTAAGGATGATACCCTCGAAGCCGGTATGGCTCGTTTGAAAACATTCCATGAACAATCAGAACCTTTGGTAGGCTACTATAAGAACAAAGGGATTTTGTTTGAAGTAAATGGAATTCAGAATATTGATGACATTACAAAAGCTATCATCCATAATTTGGGAGAGTTGGCGTAACCATGTCAATTACGATTAAGACAAAAGAACAAATTGAAAAGATGCGTGTGGCTGGCGGAATCTTAGCGAGATTGGATGAAATACTCCGTGCAAAAATCGAGCCTGGTGTAACGACTCTGTATTTGGACAAAATTGCAGAGGACTATATCAGAAGTCAGGGTGCCATCCCTTCATTTAAGGGATATGGTGGGTTTCCCGGCTCTGTTTGTACATCTGTCAATGATGAAATTATACATGGTATTCCAAGTGAAAGGAAGCTAATGGAAGGCGATATTATCAGTATTGATATGGGCAGCTATATTGGAGGATTTCACGGAGATGCGGCAAGAACCTACGGCGTAGGTCAGATTTCTTCCGAAGCACAACGACTGATCGAAGTTACGAAGCAGAGTTTTTTTGAAGGGATTAAGTTTGCCAAGGACGGATGCCACTTAAATGAAATTGGCATAGCAGTACAAAAGTATGTAGAGGAAAACGGATTTTCCGTCGTGCGTGACTATGTTGGTCATGGCATTGGCAGGAATCTTCACGAGGATCCTGCTGTTGCAAATTACAAAACAACAGGTAGAGGCGTGAAGCTTCAAAAGGGCATGGTTTTGGCCATCGAGCCTATGGTAAATATGGGGACATATAAACTGAAGGTTTTGAAGGATGGCTGGACAGCTGTAACAAGAGATGGTCTGTATGCGGCTCATTATGAAAACACCGTTTTGATTACTGACGGAGAACCGGAAATTCTGACATTACAGCCCTAAAAAAGCGGAAGCACAACTTGAGGTGACGACAATGGAATATACAGTCGGACAAGTGGTTTATTCAAAAAGCGGACACGACAAAGGCGGCACATTTATCATTATTTCCCTTGAAGGGGAATATGTATATTTGGCTGATGGAAAACGGCGGACGCTGGAAAAGCCCAAGCGAAAAAAAGTAAAGCATGTGCAGCCGACAAA
>CAZCDP010000148.1:0-3935 GCA_964497675.1 uncultured Candidatus Epulonipiscium sp. | reverse complement strand
CATAGCCGGTGGTTTTGTCAAGCTAAAGCGAACAGTAACAGGGTGTAGACAAAGTCTACACCCGAAATTAATTACAAAATGACACATCTTGCACTACTTATCATAAACCGGTTTGGTCAAACCCTCGTGTTGCCGTAGAAGCACATAAGACTTAATCAGTATCACCGCATCTTGAAGCCCTGTGTAATCCGTATTGATAACAAAATCATAGTTAGAGGAATCACCCCATTTTAAACCTGTATGATAATTGTAATAAAGCTCCCTGCTTTTGTCCGTCTTGATTACTTTTTTTTCCGCATTTTCAGGGAAAAGCTGATATTCTGCTACTGCCCTTCTCACTCTTGCCGGGAGAGAAGCTGTAATAAAAATATGGATACAATCCTCAAAGTCTTTTAAAACAAAGTCAGCACATCTTCCGATGATAACGCAGGAACCCTTCGAAGCCAATTCCCGAATGGCATTAGACTGTGCCAAAAAAATCTTTTCGCTCAAAGACATTC
This sequence comes from uncultured Candidatus Epulonipiscium sp., assembly GCA_964497675.1. GTDB lineage: Bacteria > Bacillota > Clostridia > Lachnospirales > Anaerotignaceae > CAZCDP01. The sequence continues at coordinate 3,435 of CAZCDP010000148.1, read as the reverse complement.
CATATACTTCTGCGGAAGGACCTAATCTGGAAAGAGAATATAAAATATTACTTGTAGGAATATTTTCAGCATCTTTAATAATTTCCTTGCTCAAGCCACTCTGCTCTGCAGCAAGAGAAATCAACTCATTGTCGTAGTAAGGGATATCAAGTTCCGTTGCAAGTCTTTTTCCGATTTCATGTCCGCCACTTCCGTACGCCCTGCTTATGGTAATAATCGTATTTTTCATATAAAACCCTCCTTTTCAACAAAAAATAAAGATAATATAAAGCCTATATAGTTATATTATACAATTTTTCCATTTGTTGCAACAATAATATGCAAAAATCTATAAAAAAAGATACTCGCCAAATTTTTGACAAGTATCTTTTTTTATTTTTTAAATGATTTTGTCAAAAGCGGAAGCTTAAACGGCCGCTTTTTGATCTTGCTTTTTCTTTTCTTCAATGACTTTCTTCAAAACCATGTCTTTCACTTTCATTAATCTCGTGGTGCTGGCTCTTTCGTTTTCTTCCAACTTCATAGCAATATATTTGATTGTTTCCTGATAGTTCGGAATCATAACGTTTTCCAATGCATTCACGCGACGGCGAGTCTTTTCGATTTCTTGCGCCAGAAGCTGAGCACATTTTTCGCTTTCTGCTAATCTCAGCAACGGTTCCATAGCCGCAGAAAAAGATTCCATGGCACTGTCCAGTTCGCCGGAAGTAAAAGCAAAACCATAAGGATAAATATCGGACTGATTATTCTCTGTTTTGAAGTCAAACACAGGAACATCAACACTCATGATGTTTTTCTTGGAAACCTCCACCGCAACGGATTGTTTCGGCATCATTAGTGCCGCGCCTAAATATTCCTGGCTCAGCACTGCCCTGGCAATAATAAAGCTCTTATAAGCATTGTCCAAGGCTTGCTCCGCCTCTTCACGAAGACGCTTGTTTTCCTTTACAATTTCTAGGAACTGCTTCATTAATTCATCCAGCTTATCCTTCAAAAGCTTATGCCCTCTTGTAGCAGTTTTAAGCTGCCTTTTTAAGCGGGTCATTTCCATACGCGTCGGGTTTACATTTAATTTTGCCACAGCTTATCACTCCCCGTCCGGTAAATATTTTTCCAAATATTCATCACGAATACGTTTCAACTCACTCTTTGGAAGCATACGAAGGAGTTTCCAACCGATTTCCAACGTCTGCTCAATCGTTCTGTCTGTTCTGAAACCCTGTGAAACATACTGCTTTTCAAATTCATCTGCAAATTTTGCATACATCAAGTCGATATCAGAAAGAGCCGATTCGCCCAAGATTGCCATCAGTTCTTTTGCATCCTTACCTCTGGAGTACGCCGCAAACAGCTGGTTCATTGTATCTGCATGGTCTTCACGGGTCTTGCCACGGCCGATACCTTTATCTTTCAGACGAGAAAGAGAAGGTAATACGTCGATTGGCGGCTGGATACCCTTCTTATAAAGGTCACGGTTCAAAATAATCTGACCCTCTGTAATGTAACCTGTAAGGTCAGGGATTGGATGGGTCTTGTCATCCTCAGGCATAGTCAAAATTGGAATCATCGTGATTGAGCCATCATGCCCTTTCATACGGCCGGCTCTTTCATACATGGTTGCAAGGTCAGTATAAAGATAACCAGGATAGCCACGACGTCCAGGAACCTCTTTTTTCGCTGCAGAAACCTCGCGAAGTGCCTCTGCATAGTTTGTAATATCTGTGATGATAACTAAAACGTGCATTCCCTGTTCAAAAGCAAGATATTCCGCAGCCGTCAAAGCCATACGAGGTGTACATACACGCTCAACAGCAGGGTCATTGGCAAGGTTTACAAAGACAACAGAACGGTCAATGGCACCTGTTGCCTTAAAGTCGCTGATAAAGAACTCAGCATCCTCGAAAGTAATACCTACCGCTGCGAAAACAACGGCAAATTTGGAATCCGTACCACGAACCTTTGCCTGTCTTGCAATCTGTACTGCAAGATTGGCATGAGGCAGACCCGCACCTGAGAAAATCGGCAATTTCTGCCCCCTAACCAGTGTGTTCAGGCCATCGATAGCAGAAACTCCTGTCTGAATAAACTCAGCAGGATACTCACGGGCAGCCGGGTTAATAGGTGCACCGTTGATGTCTAGGCGTTTTTCAGGAATGATTTCAGGGCCCTTGTCAATAGGCTTGCCCATACCATTGAATACACGCCCCAAAATATCAGGGGAAACACCAAAATCAAGGCTCTTTCCGAGGAAACGGACTTTACTTTCCGCCAAGTTGATACCTGTGGAGCTTTCAAATAACTGTACCAAAGCCGTATCGCCATTTACTTCAAGAACCTTACATCTTCTGATTTCACCGCTGGAAAGTTCGATTTCACCGAGTTCGTCATATTTAACGCCTTCTACACCGGTTACAACCATAAGAGGGCCGGCTACTTCCTGAATCGATCTATATTCTTTTATCATAATTCATCCGCCCCCTTCTTAATCAATTCGTCAATCTCAACCTTAATGTCCTTTTCGATTTCATCATATGCTTTATCAACGTTAATTTCTTCTACATATTTTGCACGTCCGATACGCTCAATTACAGGAAGCTTAATCAGTTTATTTATAGAAATACCTTGTTTGATTGCCTCGCCGCCAACTTTGTGGAAAGTTAGAATCAATTTCAGCATTCTGTACTGTTTATGCAAGGATGTATAAGTATCCACCTCATGGAAGGAGTTCTGATGAAGGAAGTCCTCACGGATGGAACGTGTGATTTCAAGAATCAATCTGTCGCTGTGGGAAAGAGAATCCACACCGACCAACTGTACGATTTCCTGTAACTCTGATTCCACCTGAAGCAGTCGCATTGCTTCTGTTCTCTGAACAGAGAAATTTTCATCTACATTTTTGTCAGCCCAAACATCTACTTTGTCCTGATACAAGGAATAGCTGGAAAGCCAGTTAATCGCAGGGAAGTGACGTTTGTAAGCAAGAGATGCATCCAGCCCCCAGAAAACCTTAACAATACGCAAGGTAGCCTGTGAAACAGGTTCGGAAGTATCACCACCAGGAGGGGATACAGCACCAATGGCTGTCAACGTTCCCATTCTATTTTCTGAACCTAAGCATACAACCCTGCCGGCTCTTTCATAGAACTGTGCAAGACGGCTTCCAAGATAAGCCGGGTAACCTTCTTCACCGGGCATTTCTTCCAAACGGCCGGACATCTCACGAAGTGCCTCTGCCCAACGTGATGTGGAGTCTGCCATCAGTGCCACACTATAACCCATATCTCTAAAGTACTCTGCAATGGTGATACCTGTATAAATAGATGCCTCACGGGCAGCAACAGGCATATCAGATGTATTTGCAATCAAAACAGTTCTCTTCATCAAAGACTCTCCTGTACGAGGGTCTTTCAGTTCAGGGAACTCATTCAAAACGTC